>NZ_QEYV01000030.1:0-185414 GCF_003992815.1 Xanthomonas sp. DAR33341
ATCTTGAACTCATCCGTATACCGCTTACTGCTCATGGACACCTCCGAATCAGCCATTTTCCATGGCCTTGAGATGTCTAGGAAATCCTGGGCGTATCACTCAACTTCTGCGGCAATGCCTTCGTCGTCCCAGCCAGGACTTCGGTGAGGCCAAGCGAATCGGAGAACTAGTCACCAAACTTGCATCCTACAGTTACTGCAGGAGATCACCATGGGACTATGCAATTCAAAGAGCGTGGCAGGCTCGGTGGCAGGCTCACCTATAGCAACTTCGCCTGAGCATTATCCAAACAACGCCACAGAGCAGACCACCCCTTCTAGGCCTTCATCTGCCGAGGCGTCCATGTCACCCAGCCTGCATGACTTGGCGGCACTCGGCTCTCCCCGAGCGAGGCGGGCCCGCTCGGGGACATCCGCCGGTCCCTCCGGCAGCGGCATCATCGCAGGGCAAGTGCCCTTTCCTTATTCGCCGTCCGAACCTACGCTCGCGGCTCAATTGCAGAACTTCATTGACGCGCTGGAGCACGCCGAGCGTCAAGGAAAACAATATCCGGCGGCCGAACTCGATCAGAAGTTCCAGCAACAGGTGGTGGCGGCCCAGAATCACATCCACCCCAATCTCGAGGTGAAGGTCTTCGATGCGTCGGCATCCGAGCCGAATGCCTTGCGGCAAGCTATTGTCAATACCAGGCGGGGTCAGCGGTGGCGCGCCGTCGTTAACGTGGAGCGGATCCATGGAAAGGGAGCGCCAAGCCATGGCATCGCGGTGGACGTGACGGGAGGTCGTGGCAAGGTGTCCGTCTTGGCGGTCGACAGCGTATGGGGATGCACCGACACGCTGTCCGTCATGACCGCCGCGTTGAAGGGTGTGAAGAACGCGACGCTGACCATTCTCAACACGGGCACGCAGAAGGATGTCATCAACTGCAAGACCTTCGCCCTGGCGAATGCAAAGGCGATGGCGGATAACCATGACTTGATTGTGGATCTCCACAAGAAGAATTTTAGAGGGAAGATCGTCGGGACGAGCGATACCATCAACGACGTGGACGTCACGATCGCGCGCGGCTCCGACGTGCTCGATGCGAGCTTCTTCCGGCATACGACGTCGAAGGACGTTTTCGACGATCTTCCCGCGCATATCCGGGAACCATTGGAGGAGAGCTTCGCCCAGAACTTCCGGGAGATCGAGGCGGGAGGCAAGCGCAGGGCGTACAACACCTCCATCCAACAAGAGAGGCTCAAGTACCTGCGGGATGCGCTGCTTTTCGCCGACTCCGGGTACGGAAGCTAAGCGCTCCAGGAGCCCACGAGGTGTCCCTGAGATAATTGAGGCTCGGCAGGATTCGTGCAAACATCTTTTAACTTACAGTATTTAAAGTGGCTAACAAAACGGAGCGAGCGGCCGTCAGGCGGACGCGGACGGCGCGCCCAGAACCGCAGCGTACGAGTGGTACATGAGGATCCGAGCACCGGCCGCGTCCGCCTGGCAGCTGTGCAGTAGTTTTCCGGCTGCTCTTAGCTAACTTTTGGCTTGTTTTAAACGAATCCCTGCCGACACTCGCGAAGCGTGCACCTTCTTCTTCGCGCAATGCTCGTCGCTGCACTGACACACAGGCGATGTGCAATCGGCAGGCGCATGCAGTGCGTTGCCGCGTCCGGTGCAGCGCCGACTTCGACATGCGCAATCCAGACGCGCGGCACTGGTCATGATCCAGATTTGCGCAATCGCCGCATTCGACCTCAGCGCGACACGTTCATTATGCAAATTTCACCGTTCGATCCGACGGTTTTTGCGTAATGCCGTGATAACGCTTACAGCCCCGCCAGCATTGAAAACCGCATGCGGGCTCAAGCGACTGCGGTATCGGCTGTAACAGTGCATAGCCATCACTATGCTGCAACGCACGGTGACAAGCCCTCTCTGCCCTGACTAGGCTGCGCGGCATGTTAGCGCTATCACTGGCTGGCACGTCGTGCAAAGGACCTGCAACAAACGCAGCAATGGCGGAGCAGCGCCGTCGCTGCGGCGGGGACGCGCAGGCACACCGCAGGTCGACGGTCGAAGGGGCGATCGGCAGCCTGCGTGCTAGGGGACAGATCGAGGGCAACTGAACAACGTCGAGCGGTTGTTGCGTGGTGCGTGTGGCGCGGTGAAAGGACGGAGATGCTGGCAGAGCATGTCGATCCAAGCGCCGGCTGCGCCCGCACGGCACATGCATGGCGTTGGATTGGTGGCTTCAGCAGTTGCAGCAGCGTTGGCCACGGCCTGTCGGGCAGTGGCCGCGATTCCGCCGTATCGCATGGCGCGATATCGGCCGTTGGCGGTTGGACTCCACTCCCGAGGACACATCGATGCGTCGTACGTTGAACAGCTTCAAGTCGAAGGCCATGTTCACCTTCGTTGGTGGCCTGTTGGTCATCAATCCCGCCTTTGCGCAGGATGTCGCTCCGCCGCCTGCGCCGGTGCCGCAATCCAGCAGCGATTCGGCCACCACCCTGGATGCGGTCAACGTGACCGGTATCCGCAACAGCCTCAACCAATCGATGGGCATCAAGCGCGATGCCGCCGGCGTGGTGGATGCGATCAGCGCCGAAGACATCGGCAAGTTCCCGGACACCAACCTGGCCGAATCGCTGCAACGCATCACCGGTATTTCCATCGAACGCCGCGATGGCGAGGGCGCGCAGGTCACCGCACGCGGCTTCGGCCCGCAGTTCAACACCGTCACCCTCAACGGCCGTCTGATCCCCGGTGCCGATGCCTTCGGCGCGCCCGGCCAGACGCCGATCGGCGGCGTGGATGTCGGCACGCGCGCGTTCAACTTCGCCCAGCTCGCCTCCGAAGCCATCACCGGCATCGAGGTGTTCAAGACCAGCCGCGCGACCGCGCCCAGTGGCGGCATCGGTGCCACGATCAACATCCAGACCGACAAGCCGTTCAATCACGACGGCGTGGTGGCCAATGCCGGTGCCAAGATGGTGTCGGACCGCTCCGAGCCCTTCGGCGATTCGCTCACCCCGGAGGTGTCGGGCATCTTCAGCTATACCAACCCGGACAAGACCTTCGGTATCGGCCTGAGCGCCAGCTACCAGAAGCGCCATGGCGGTTCGGTCCAAGCCACAGAAAATACCTGGAACATCCAGCGTTGGACCGGTACCGACCCGGCGCTGCGCCCGGACGCGGTGGTGACCAATGCCCCGGCGATCGGCCAGTTGTACGGCATGCCCAACGATCTGCGCTATGCATTCGCCGATTTCCAGCGCGAGCGTATGAATGGCCAGGCGGTGATGCAGTTCGCACCGACCGACAGCCTGACCCTGACCCTGGATTACACGTATTCGGCCAACGAGATTCGCGAAGAGCGCGGTGAGCAGGGTATCTGGCTGCAACGTGCCAACAGCTTTACCGATCTGACCTTCGATACCGGCCAGGCCGTGGCTACGCCGGTCTATCTGCGCGATGTGCCCAACGGGGCGAAGGACTTCGGCATGGAACAACAGCGCAACGAGCAGAAATACACGCTCGGCTCGCTGGGCTTCAATGCCGATTGGCAGGTGAGCGACCGCTTCCAGTTGAGCTTCGATGCGCACAATTCCAAGACGCAAAGCTTGCCCAACGACCCGACCACGGGCGGCAGCGCGACCTATTTCAGTTTCGCCGGCACCAACAACTGCACCAATGGGCCGTACTGCGGCGGCCAATGGGGGCAGGAACTGTGGTTCAACAATTCCTTGCCGATCGGCGCACGCACCTGGTACCCCACTGCGGCCGATTCGCTGGCAAACACCAATGGCGTGGTCAATCCCGCCTTTACGCCCGCCGAGCTCGGCTCGCAGGTGTTGCGCATTTTCTACCAAAAGCAGGTGACCGAAACCAAGGAAGGACGCCTGGACGGAAAGTTCGACTTCGACGACGGGCGCTTCCAGTTTGGCGTGAGTTCGACCAACACCACCATGCAACGCCGAGTCAGCGAGACCAACTCGCCGCTGGGCGATTGGGGCGTGGCCAATGCGGGCAACGAGCCGGGCATGGTCGCGTTGCTGCAGCCGGTGAGCATCACCGGCATGTTCAAGGATTTCAATCCCAGCGGCGCGGCGTCCAGTGCATGGCGTGGCGATGCCGATCAGCTTGCGCTGTGGGGCGGAAGCCAATACGGCGCAACCACGCGGTACAACCCGCAATACACCGCAGACAACCGGGTGGAAGAAAAGACCCGCGCGGCCTACGTGCAGTTGGAAATTGCCGGTGCCATCGCGGGGATGACCACCAATACGCGGCTGGGTTTGCGCTACGAGCGTACCGACGTGGAGTCCACCTCGCAGGTGGCCACGCCCACCGCGCTGCTGTGGCTGTCCAACAACGACTTCCAGTTGATCCGCTCCACCGACCAGCAGCCTTTCAGCGAGAAGACCAGCTACAACTACATCCTCCCCAACATGGACTTCAGCATCGATTTCACCGATTCGCTGAAAGGCCGTGCCTCGTTCGGCCAGACCATCGCGCGCGCGCCGTACAACAATCTCATCGCCGGGCCCACGCCCAACACTCCCAACGGCTCGATCCTGATCAACCCGTCCAACCGCGCCGGTGGCGACTCGCAGACGCCCACGCTCGATCCGTTGGAATCGGACAACCTCGATCTGGCACTGGAGTGGTATTTCGCCGACGCCAGCTACGTCTCAGCCACGTTCTGGAACAAGCGCGTGAGCAATTTCATCGGCAACACCGTCACGCGTGAATCGCTGTACGGACTGACCGACCCCACCTCGGGGCCGGATGCCCAGGCCGCACTGGCGTTCCTGCAAAGCGGGGCCTGCGCCGCTCAGGTGGGCGCGGCCGGCAACGATGTCGCGGGTGCGTGTTCGGCCAACGACACCTCGCTGTTTGCGGCCATGGCGCTGCTGCGCAATGCTGCTGCCACCGGCGGGCTGAGCGCCTACAACGGCAGTTCGGCGCAGAGCCTTGCGCTGGAGAATGCCTACGATATCGCCGGCAATGCCTCCGACCCGCTGTATCAGTTCGATGTGTCGCGGCCGATCAACCAGAACAAGGCCAACATCCATGGCTGGGAACTCGGCGGCCAGTACTTCTTCGGCAGCACCGGGTTCGGCATCTACGCCAACTACACCATCGTGGAAGGGGATGTGGCCTTCGATAACACGGTCATCGATCGCGATCAGTTTGCGTTGCTCGGTCTGAGCGATACCGCCAACGTCATGCTGATGTACGAAAAGTATGGCTGGAGCGCACGCCTGGCCTGGAACTGGCGTGACGAATACCTGATCGCTGCCAACCAGGACAATGCCAACCGTAACCCGTACTACGTCGAGCCGTATCAGCAGTTCGACCTCAGCGTCAGCTACGCATTCAACAAGCAGCTGTCGGTGGGCTTCGAGGCGATCAACCTGACCGGTGAGGACGTCCGTTGGCACGGCCGCTCGGAGAAACAGATCATCCGCCTGATCGACCAGCAGCCGCGTTACACCCTGGGCGTGCGGTACGCGTTCTGAACCATCACGCGTTGTTCTAGCCGTAATATTGCGGTCGCTATCGTGTGATGGCGGCCGCAACCGGCTATTGCGCCGTTGCTCGCGTGCGGTCTGCAGCCGGGTATTGCCGCAGCGCCCGCGCCGTCGGGGTATAGGCCGTCGGCCTTGCAGTGCGCACGCATGCGTCACTTGCCGGCTTCGCAGTAACGCAGCATGTTGCTGCCCTGCGGCTTGCCGGCGCACGCTTTTTTGGCAATGCTCAGCATCGATATGCGCGCGGGGAATGCGTGCGACCGAATTCCTCCATGACTGCAGTCCTCCGCGACGGACGGCTGCTGGAGCTTTAGATGACGCGATACGCAGTGCTCAACAACGTGGCGCATCACGACCTGCGCGTGATCCTGCGCTTTGGTGCGGAATTCGGCGATGCGGTGGGCGTGGTGCCGGCCTTCGTGACCGAATATGCCGAGCTGCAACGCGAGTACCCGCTATTCTTCCGCAAGGATCCGGCCGGGAGTGGTTACCAGCCGGTGGCGCTGCTGGGCTTCGCACAGGATGAAAACCTGTTTCTGCAGGACGGGCGCTGGAATGCCAGCTACCTGCCGGGCATCGTTGCCAAGGGACCGTTCCTGATCGGTTTCCAGGAGCAACACGTCGACGGGGCCTTGGTGCAGGAGCCGGTGATCCATGTCGACCTGGAACATCCGCGCATCAGCCGCAGCGAGGGCGAGGCGGTGTTCTTGCCGCAAGGCGGCCACAGCCCGTATCTGGAACACATCATCGGCGTGTTGCGCGGCATCCGCGATGGGCTGGACGCGGGGCAAGCGATGGCGGCCGCCTTCGAGGCGCTCGGCCTGATCCAGCCGGTGCGGCTGGACGTTGCGCTGGATGCCAGCCATGCGACGCAGTTGCAGGGCTTGTTCGCCATCGACCGCGAGCGGCTTGCCGCCCTGGATGCGCAAGCGCTGCAGCAGTTGCATCAGGCCGGCTATCTGGAAGGCGCCTTCCTGATGCTGGCATCGCTGCACAATGTGCGCCGGCTGATGGCCGAGAAGCAGCGCCGTCTGCAGCAGTCGCACAGCGCCCCCGTTGCCGCGTACGCCTGAGCGTATGGCCGCACGTGCAACCGATCCGTCTGTCGCCGCAGGCGCCGCCATCGCCATTGCCGAGCGCAGCGATTGCGGCCCTGATGGATTGCCGCTGCCCGCACTTTGCGACGCCGCCGAGCCGGTGGTGCTGCGCGGCGTTGCGCGCAACTGGTCGCTGGTGCAGGCCGGGCTGCGCAGCGCCGATGAGGCCATGGCGCTGTTGCGCGCACACGACACGGGTCGCCCCCTGCAGTATTCCTATGGCGGCCCGGAGATCGGCAGCCGCCCGTTCTATCGCGACGATTGCAGCGCGCTCAACTTTCATGTGCAGCGCGGCAGCGTGAGCACCTTGCTGGATGCCATTGCGGCACATCGTGACGACCCGCAGCCGCCCACCTATTACCTGGCCTCGTTGCCGGTGGACGCCAATTTGCCAGGGTTGCGCGCGCACAACGATCTGGATGTCGCGGCCAACGGTGGTCAAGTGCAGCCCAGCATCTGGATCGGTAACCGCGTGATCGCCTCGTGCCACTACGATGCGCTGGATAACCTGGCGTGCTGTGCGGTCGGGCAACGGCGCTTTACGCTGTTTCCGCCGGAGCAGGTCGCCAATCTGTATCCGGGTCCGCTCGATCCCACGCCGGGCGGACAGGTGGTGAGCATGGTCGATGTCGCCCATCCGGACCTGCAACGCTTTCCGCGTTTTGCCGATGCCTTGCCGCATGCGCGCAGCGTGGTGCTGGAGCCGGGCGATGCGTTGTTCATTCCCAGCATGTGGTGGCACCACGTCCAATCGCTGCATCCGTTCAACGTGCTGATCAACTACTGGTGGAGCCGTGCGCCAGCGCACCTGCCTGCCGCGATGCCGGCGCTGTATCACGCGCTGTGGGCGATTCGCGACCGCCCCACAGCGGAGAAGCAGGCATGGCGCGCGTTGTTCGATTACTACGTGTTCGGCCCTGCCGAGCAGGCCGGCGAGCATCTGCCCGAACCGGCGCGCCATGCGCTCGGCCCGATCGACCCCGTGCTGTCGCGGCAGCTGCGCGCCATGCTGATCGGCAAGTTGAACCGCTGATGTGCGGCATCGCCCCCAACCCATTCCGCAGGAGTGCGCAGTGACTCAGGCTCAGATTCGCAAGGTGGTGATCGCCGGTGGTGGAACGGCCGGCTGGATCGCTGCCTGTGCGCTTTCGCATCAATTCCGCAATTTGCTGGACATCACCCTGATCGAGTCCGAGCAGATCGGCACCGTCGGTGTGGGCGAATCCACGGTGCCGCCCATTCGCACCTTCCACCGGTTCCTGCAGATCGACGAGCAGGAATTCCTGCGTGCGGTGGCGGGTACCTTCAAGCTATCGATCTCGTTCGAGCATTGGCGCCGCCACGGCGAGCGCTACATCCATCCGTTCGGCATCACCGGCCAGAGCACCCTGGTGTGCGCGTTTCACCATCTGTGGCTGGAAAGCCAGCGCCGCGGCATGCCGGGTAGCTTCGGCGATTACTGCCTGGAGACGGTGGCCTCGCGGGTGGATCGCTTTGCGCTGCACGGCGAGCCGGCAGTCAATTACGCCTATCACCTGGATGCGGCGCTATATGCCAAGTTCCTGCGCGCGCGCAGCGAGGCCTGCGGCGTCAAGCGTGTCGAAGGCAGGATTCAGCAGGTGACCGTGCAGCCGCACAGCGGCGATGTCGCCAGCCTGGTGCTGGAAGACGGGCAAACGATCGAAGGCGATTTGTTCATCGATTGCAGCGGCTTCCGTGGTCTGCTGATCGAGCAGACGCTGCACACCGGCTACGAAGACTGGAGCCATTGGCTGCCGTGCGACCGTGCGGTGGCGATGCAGACCGAAGCCCTCGGCCCACCGGTTCCCTACACCCGCGCCATCGCGCACGAAGCCGGCTGGCGCTGGCATATTCCGTTGCAGCATCGGGTCGGCAACGGCCTGGTGTTTTCGAGCAAGCACCTGTCCGATGACCAAGCGCACGCCAAGCTGCTGCGCGATGTGGCTGCGCCTGCCGTCAGGGAGCCCTGGATGGTGCCGTTCCGCACCGGCCGCCGGCTCAAGGCCTGGAACAAGAATGTGGTCTCGCTCGGCCTGGCCAGCGGTTTTATCGAGCCGCTGGAATCGACCAGCATCCATCTCACCATCTCTGCGGTGGTGCGGCTGCTGGCGCTGTTTCCGGCCGAAGGTATTGCGCCCTCGCAGGTGCAGCTGTTCAACGACGTCAGCCGCGCTGAAATGGAGCACGTGCGCGACTTCGTCACCTTGCACTACCACGCCACCCAGCGCGACGAACCGTTATGGCAGCAATGCCGGCAGATGGAACTGCCCGAATCGCTCGCGCTGCGCCTGCGTGCCTGGCGCGAACGCGCGCACGCCTGGCAGGGTGCCGATGAACTGTTCCGCGTCGATTCCTGGACCCACGTGCTGATGGGGCAGGGCATTGCGCCCGAGCAGCATCACCCGCTGACGCGCGCATTTTCCGACCACGACCTGCGCCGCCTGCTCGACGGTATCGCCCAACCGATCCAGCACGCCGTGCAGCAGATGCCCTCGCAGCAGGACTTCATCGAACGCTACTGCAAGGCCGGCGAACAGGTGTGGGGAATGCGCAACCCTGTGCCTGCCTAGCGTGTCATGCACTTTTGAGAAGAGATGCAACCCTCCGGGAAGCGCCCTGTGGCGCGCCGATACCGCGTTACGCGCTTGCCCAGGCGGCCCGCCTGGGCCGCAGCGCACGCCTTGTCGCGACGCGGCACAGGACGCTTCGCACCCACCTCAACGGACATAACACGCTCTGGCGCCGCATTGAATCGCTGCGGGCGGGCGCAGTGCGCGCCCGTGCTACAGCCGCATCAGATCCTTGCCCACCACGATCGGCCCGGCGTAATGCTTGCGCGCGCCTTGGCTCCACATCGCATCGGTGATGGACGCATCGCCCCCGGGGACGAAGTGATTGAGCACGAGCATCTTCGCGTTGGCCGCAGCCGCAATCATGCCGACCTCTTCGCTGGTGGAGTGGCTCTTGAGCAGATGGTCAAGCAATGTCGGCGCGTTGTCGTTGGTTTTCAGCATCGTTTGCAGCGCCGGCAGATACATCACTTCGTGGACCAGCACGTCGGTGTTCTTGGCGAACTCGGCCAGCGCGGGCAGGTAGCGCGTATCGCCGGAGAACACCACGCTGCGGTCGGGCGCCTCGAACCGGTAGGCAAAGGCCGGCTTGAGGGTGTAATGGTCCACCAAGGTGGCAGTGACGGTAACCTGATCGTTCGTCAGGACGGTGCCGGGCTGGTCGAACTCATGCACATGAATGAGCGCTTCGAACGGCGGACGGCCTTCCTCACGGATGCGTGTCTGGATGTCGATGGCATTCATCGCGACGAAGGCATCCACCATCCTGGCGATGCCGGGTGGTCCATACAGATGCACCGGCGTCTGCAGGCCACTGGCCCAGGCCAGCCACACCACGTTGAGCAGATCGGCGTTGTGGTCGGAGTGGTGGTGGGTCAGAAAGATATCGCGCAGCATGGGCAGCCCAATGCCAGCCTTGGCTAGTTGCTGCGCCACGCCGTTGCCGCAATCGACGAGATACGGTTGCCCGTCGATGACCAAGGCATTGGCGGCCGCCGCCCGCAATGGCGAGGGTGTCGGGCCACCCTTGGTGCCCAGCAGCACCAGCACGCTGCCCTTGGTCGGAAAGGGTGCAGTCGGCGCGGGGCCGGGCTGGGAAGATGTTTGTCGTGCTGGGGGACGTGCAGCAGCGCCGAGCTGCCCCACCGCAGTCAGCGCACTCGCAGCTAATGCAGTGCGTAGCAGCGTGCGACGGGAACGGGAGGGATGAGATGCGGTCATTGCGGCTCGTGTCGATGTGCGTGGGTTGAGTGTCGATGCTATTGTGCGTGTTGTATACACAATACGGCAGGCGTCGCTGGCAGCGGTCCGAAACAGCGGCCCATGCGCTGTTTTTTCGCAGCTCCTGCTGCCAATCTCAGAATTCGCGCGCAATGAATTGATCCAAGGCCTGCGAACGATAGAACGCCATGCATTGGGCGAAGATGCGATTGAAGGGGCCACGGCGCGCTTCGTCCTTCATCGGGACTTCGCGCTTGTCCAAACCCGCCGTGTTGGCATCGACAAAACGCTGCAGGCGGTCGGTTGCGCCGGCCTTGGCGTTGTCCATCGCGTAGGTAGTCAGCAGATACGAGCGGTCGCGCAGCTGATCGGGTGCGTACTTGCCGCTATGCGTGTAGTTGTCATCCAGGCATCGCTGCAGTGCGTAAGCCTTGATGTCCTCGCGATCGGCCGGCTTGCCGGCCGCCAGGGCAGGGATTTGCAGCGCCAAGGCAGCAAGGGTGATAACCCACAGTGGGGTATGTATGCGAACCATGGGCGGCCGTTGTGAAGGAAAAGACCCAATCAGTCTGCATCATTGCGTCGCTCGCCGCCGGTAGCGCAGCGTTGGTGCAGCCGAAGCCAATCTCGCATTGCCCGATTTGCCGAAGTGAGTCTTGTACACGCACCGTGGCGGCAACGCACCGACGCGCTTGTTGGGCGAGGCTGCAAAATAAGCAGCTGTGGAGCGATGCCTCGCGCGAGCGCATCACGCCATTGCCATGAGTACGTGGCAAGAAGATGGTGGTGTCATTCGAAGGCGTGCGGACATTGCAGCGTAAGGGGCAGCGCATGCACCCATCGCTGAACCATAGACGCCTCGCCCGGCAAACGGATTGCCGGACCAAGCGCGATCAAGCGTGGCAGGCGCAACATCGCCTGCCACGCGGCTTGGCCGCTTACTGGCCGAAGTAGGTAGAAATGGTGGAATACACGTCCGAGAAGCGCGAGTAGTAATCCGGATCGGTCTGCGCGCTGCAGAACGAATAGCCGCCATACAGGCCGCCACGCAGCTGGTAGGCGCCACCGCTGGCGATGGTGAACAGGCCCGAGCCGGACGAGCCGCCTTCGGTGACACCGTCGTTCCAGACCACACGATAGAGCGGGCTCTTGCCATCGATGGAGCTGCTCAGCGCATTCACCGTACCCAGCGAATACTTCTTGACGTCGCCCGATGGGTGATGGATGCCGACAATCGAAGTACCGGTAGAACCGATCGCCGCGCTATTCCACGCTGCGTAGAATGCGCCGCTTGGCGGTGCGGTCTTCAGCTCCAGCAATGCGGTGTCGCGCGTGGTGTTGGCATGCCGCAGGAATGCGCCGCCCGTCAGTGTGGTTGCCTGCGAGCTGACCGTACTGCCATTGCAGCTGGCCGCATCGTAGAACCAGTATGTCTGCAGCGTGTTGGCCACGGTCTGCGTGCTGATGCAATGCGCCGCAGTCCAGAACAGGTTGCGTTTGGGCGAATTGGTATTGTTGAGCAGGGTGCCGGTGCACAGGAACGAGCCCTGGCTGGTGGTGAACACCATGCGCGCCACTGCCTTTGCGGCGCTGGTAAAGCCGGTCGTGGGGTTGGCACGGCAGACGATATCGTTCTGACAGGAATCGCTTTCGCCGATGGCAATGGTCATCATGTCGCGCGGGCTGGCAGTGGGGCTGATATCCAGATGCGACAGCTGCGGGATGCTGAGGCTGAAGTTCTACGGATACAGCCCGGCCGGCAGCGACAGTTCGACCAGCAGGTCCTCGCCACTCACCGTCGGCGACCACCCGATGTCGTTGCCGCTGGCAGCAAAGCTGGCGCCGGATTGCTCGAACACGCGACCATCGTTGCCGGCAAAGCGCAGCGTCGCCTTGGACGGGTCGCCAGGCGTTGCACCGGCGCCACGCAGGATCAGCGATGCACGCAACGATGCCGCCTGTGCGGAGCTGACTTTGAGGCTGGCCACGCGCGAGCCATCGGGAGCCATCTGCCAATCGAGCCTGGACAGGTTCACCGTCGGCTGTGCGACTGCACGCGAAAAACCGATCTGCAACGGCTGCCCCTGCTTGACCTGCGCAATGCGACGCTCGCGCACACGGCCGATCTCGGCACTGGTGGGTGCGGCAAGTTGCACCACGCGCGTGGGCAGAACGCCGCCGCGTAAACTCGCCGATTGCAACGTTGCCGCACCAAGCTTGGCCGCCTGCGGCGCGGTGGTGACCGGCGCTGCATCCATCTCGGTCGGTGGAGCGGCCGCTGCGGTGCCGGAAATAGCGGAAAACAACGCCAGATACATCGCGTTCTTGCGATTCATGGGTAGTCCTTCTCGTCAGGGATCGTCAGGCTGCAGCGGGGGCTGCAACAAGCGGGCGCCATCGTTGGCGCCGAACGAGCCTAGCGGAAGTTCAAAGATGAATATGTGCTGAAAATCTCTTTCGGGAATGGAAAGTCGTTCTCAGTACAAAGCTCGCACGAGTCTGCCAACCATTGGGCCGTCGTGTCGTCGGCCCGGACGTCGCGGTAGCTCCCAGGGCGGTCATGTTGGTTCTGGTCAGCAGGTGCAAGTCCAGCATCCTGCTGCGCAGTGGCAGCTTGGTGTCTTTAATCCACGTGATCCTCGTGGTGGCGATCAGCGCTCCTAGGGCCCTGGGAGACCTCACCCCGGCCTGGAGGGATGCACAGCGATAGTGAACCCTTCGTTCGTTTTCACGGCGGTGGACGACATCTCTGGCTGCTTGCCAGGCGGGGGATATCACCAGAATCTCTGCGCACTCACGTGGAACATGTCGCATGCGAACCACTTCAACTTCTTTTCCACGTCTGCCGCACGCGCAATCGCGCGAGAGCGATAGCTGCGTGCCTGTCTCCGCTACCGCTTTCCCCTGGCACGTGCGCGAGAGCGCCAGTGCGTTTCCCGGTCTCAGCGCTGCGCCGGTCAAACGCGTACGCAAAGTGACACAATCAATCGCGGCTGATGCGTCGCGGTCATCTGGCATGTGTCTGCCGCAGGTAGATACCCAGGTATGCGATCTCGTCAGCGCGATTGCCCAAGTGGATCATGCATCGGCGCAGCCACACGGACAGGATCCGCAATGGGAAATGCGCTGCCGCACTGTACTCGAAAGCATGCGCGCATGCGCAGGCGAATCCTACAAGGGCGATCCGGCGACGGTGGCTGACATCGATGGGTTGCATCTCAATGTGCCGATGTCCACGCGGCGGTTGAAACTATGGGAGCGAGAGACCGACGACGTGATTGTCGTGGTGCTGGGTTTTTCCGGTACATGCCTGGATGCGACCGACGACCTGTTATGCGACATGAAAAGCCAGATCGCGCAGGTACACGTCAACGTCTTCGACGAGCGCCTTCCGACCTTGGGCAAGGTTGGAGCAGGCTGGCAGGAATGGTGGCAGTCCGAAGCTCAGTTGCCGCGCGCCGACGGAACCGTCATGAAGGACGTGCTGAAACGCTACACGAATCGCGCGCGGGAGAGCGGCAAGGCATTGTCGATGTCATTGACGGGACACAGTCTGGGCGCAGCAGCGGCCACGGTCGCCGGTTTCGATATCACGCACTTTCTGCGCGCGGCCGGAGCCCCGGGCAAGATCAGCATTTATTCGTTCAATCCGCCGCGGCTCGGGCCAGCCGGCGCCGACAAACACTATATGCAAAGCTTGAGATCGAAGTACAGCGAGCTGCGATTCACGCTGCGCCAGTTTACGCGCGCTCTGGATCCGATCCAGTCGGTGCCCTTTTTCATGCATCACCCTCACTGGGATCACCCCGGGGCTGCTGACGAGCGCGCCGGCAGCACCAGCGGTGATCGCTTCGCTCAGTTCACCACCGTGACGGACGGCCCGGCCAGCACTGTCAACCTGGCGGACAATCACGAATTGACGTTGTGGCGACCTTATTTCCTGTCCAAGATCGAGCCGGCCGATCTGCAGCGCATCTTTTCTCCCATGGAAGTGCCACAAGGGACATCCGGAGACCGGCGTCTTCCCCGCAGGCGACTGTTCACTTCGTTGCTGCCGTACCGCGAGCCGCCGGCCAATAGCCGGCCGGATTAAATAGCCGGCAATCAATTGCGAATAAATTTTCTAGGCCAAGAGGGATTTTCTAAAGTGTTATCAATCCTGACCCCTGGCCATGAAGATCGCTCGCTGCACGTCAAACCGGCGCCAGGCAGTGCTTGGACTGCGACATGCCCGTGGCACGTCGTGGCAGCATCTCGCGAAAACGGATTCATGGTTGAGCGATCGTCCATTTCTGCAACTAGAGCCCTGCGTATCCGCATTGCTGGCGTGATGCACCACGCTGATGACGCGTTTGAGGTTGCCCAGCACGAATTTGACCCGTCGCGCTCCGCGGCACCGGTGGGCCAGGAGTAAGCCGGCACAACAGACGGTGCTGCTGTGGCGGCTATTCCAGCGCGTCGCTGGCGCGGAATTCGGTGGAGCGTCCGCTGAGTTTCAAAAACGCCAGTACCGCCAGCCCTACCGCCATCCACGCAGCGCCGCCCAGTTGTGCATGCAGATCGGCATTGAGCAGCACGTAGGCCAGGATGACGATCCCGATCAAGGGTACCGCGCCATGCAGCACATGCCGGCCCTGGGTGCGGAAGTGCCACAGCACTGCGATATGCAGCAGCACGAAGGCGGTCAGTGCGCCGACGTTGCACAGCGACGACAGCAGCGCGATCTGCCCGACGAAGACTTCGCCCAGTACCAGACTCAGGCCCGCCACCAGCAGGATCGCGCGCTGCGGCACGCCGGTGCGTGGGTGGATGTAGCGCAGAAAGCCCGGCAACTGCCGGTCGCGCGCCATGGCGAACAACAGCCGCGAGGTGGCCGCCTGTGCAACCAATGAATTGGCGATTGCCGCGCTGATCGCCACGGTGAGCGCAATGACGATCTGCAGCCATGGCCCGGCGATCAATCGCCCGATCTCGAAGAACGCATCGTTGGATGCCTGCGCGCTTGGGTAGCGCTGCAGGGTGGGCTGCAGCAATGCCGCCAGCCAGGTTTGCAAGACAAACAGCCCTGCCACGATCAGCAATGCCAGCAAGGTTGCACGTCCCACCACACGGTTGCCGCCGCGCGCTTCCTCGGACATGGTGGAGATTGCATCGAAGCCGAGGAACGACACCACCGCCACCGACAACGCGCTGAAGATCAACTGCGGAGAAAACGCTTGTGGGTTATACAGCGGGCGCCAGCTCCAGTGCGCCCCATTGACGCCGCGCTGGATCGCCAGCGTCGCCAGCACCACGAACACCGCCAATACCAGCAACTGCGCAAGCAGGAAAAAGCGATTGGCGCGTGCGGTGGTTTCGATGCCACGCAGGTTCACCACCGTGTTGAGCACCACGAAGAACGCAATCCACGCCGGCTGGGGTACCGCCGGCAACACGGTATGCATCGCATTGGCGCCGACCACATACAGCAGGGTCGGCACCAGCAGGTAGTCGAGCAGAATCGCCCAGCCGGCCAGAAAGCCCATGCCGCTGCTCAGCCCGCGCCCGACATAGGCATACACCGAACCCGCCACCGGAAATGCCTGCGACATCTGCTGGTAGCTCAGTGCGGTGAACAGCATCGCCACGAAGCCGACCAGGTAGGTCAGCGGCACCATCCCGGCACTGATGTCGAAGACGCCGCCGAAGATCGAGAACGGCGCCGTGGGCACCATGCACACCAGCCCGTAGATCAACAGATCCTTGAGCGTGAGCTGCCGCTTGAGCTCCTGTGCGTAGCCGAAGCGTTCCAGCGTGGCCGCATCGTCGCGGCGTGGTGTGTCGATCATGCAGGTGTCCGCTGAAAGGAATGCCGGCACGCAGCGCAAGCGCCTGGACGACCTGAACGCCGGTGCCATGCTGCCGCCATACGACCGGCATTGTGACGATAATGTGGCCGGCAAGCCCATCCATTGGCAAAAGTGCTAGGTTTTCCATGCTGGATGTCATCTGCTGGCAACCACCGGTACCGAAGGATCACCATGTTCGACATTCTGGCCAGCCTGGGCCGCGATCTGCAGGCGTTGCGGACGCTCGATAGCTGCCTGGACCGGGTATTTGGCGATGTCTGTGCGCTCGGTTTCCAGTTGCTGGTTTACGACTACGCGCCGGTGCCCCTGAGTCTGGAGGGGGCGCTGATCACGCCAACGGTGTTCATGCAGCGCAATGCGCCGGGCGATATGCAGCATGTGTGGTGCGAGCACGGGTACTACCAACATGACCCTGTTCAGCAACGTGCAACGCGACGTACCACGCCGTTCGTATGGTCGTACCGCACCGACGGCCATTGCCCCGGTGTGGAATATGTGGGCGGTCAGCACCGGCAAGTGACCCGGTATCTATGCGATAGCGGCATGGGCACCGGTGTCACCGTGCCGCTGCATTTGCCTGGTGGCGCATTCGCCACCTTCAGCGGCGCGATCGATGCCGCGGCGGCACAAGCGCCGCGTTTGGCCGAAGCGCAGTTGCTGCCCTTCCTGTTGCTGGCGCATGCCTTCCAGTCGCGTGCGCAGGAGTTGCTGGATCCACAGGAACGCCGCTGCCACCACATCGCGCTGACCCGCCGCGAGCGCGAATGCCTGCAATATTCGGCCAAAGGCCTGACGTCCAAACGGATCGCCGCGGCACTTAACCGTTCAACCGCCACGGTAAACCTGCATCTGAATTCAGCCGCCCGCAAGCTGGGCGCACGTAACCGCGTGGAAGCAGTGGTGCGTGGTATGCACTATCGGTTGTTGGAGCCATAAGCATTATTCGAGCGTGCCTGCGTCGCTGCGGTACCGCGGCGACGCAGGTTTCGCAGTGGCAGAGCGCATATGGAATGCCGCTTCGCTGGCGCGACCCACCCGTGTTCGAAACGCTGATCTGTTCTTGGACCGAATGGAGTCCAGTGGCGCTCGCAGATGCGATAGATGCGATGATTCGAAGCCGGCATTTCGATCCAAAAGCGGTGCTGAGTCGCGCGCTCGCCGTTGCAGCCGGCGACGCGCCGCGTTCGATCGAACCGGCTATCGGCCAGCACCAACCGCGCATCCGGGCGCGCCCAAACCTGTGAAATTTGCCAGTTAACGCCGCTCGGCGCGCTCGCTAGGCTCGGGCCTCATCATTGCCGTAGGCAGGCGCAGGTCATGCAGTGCACCGAGGGTTACGTCGAATTCCGCGGCTACCGCACCTGGTACCGCATTACCGGCGACCTGTGCGCGGATGCCTGCCCGCTACTGGTGCTGCACGGCGGTCCCGGGTGCACGCACGACTACGTGGACAGCTTCAAGGACCTGGCGGCCAACGGCCGCGCGGTGATCCACTACGACCAGCTGGGCAACGGCAACTCCACCCATCTGCGCAATGCCGAGCCAGGCTTCTGGACAGTGGGGCTGTTCCTGGACGAGCTGCAGACGCTGATCGCGCATCTGGGGCTGTCGCAATACGCATTGCTGGGCCAGTCCTGGGGCGGAATGCTGGCAGCCGAACATGCGGTGCGCCGTCCGGCTGGCCTGCGGGCGCTGGTGATCGCCAATTCGCCCGCCTCGATGGGGTTGTGGCGCGCTGCTGCGCTGCGCCTGCGCGCGCGCCTGCCCGAGGATATCCAGGCAGCACTGGACGAGCACGAAGCCGCCGGTACGCTGGATCATCCGGCCTACCGCGCCGCCAGTCAGGTGTTCTACGCGCAGCACGTGTGTCGCGTGCTGCCGTGGCCTGCCGAGGTCGCGCGTACGTTTGCCGCCATCGACGCCGATCCAACCGTGTATCACGCCATGAACGGCCCGACCGAATTCCACGTGGTGGGCAGCCTGCGCAACTGGAGCATCATCGAGCGCCTGCACCGCATCACCGCACCCACGCTGGTGCTCTCTGGCAAGTACGATGAAGCCACGCCGGAAACCGTCGAGCCCTATGCGCGGTTGATTCCGGATGCGCGCTGGCACGTGTTCGCCAACTCCAGCCACATGCCGCACGTGGAAGAACGCGTGCCGTGCATGCGCCTGGTCGGCAATTTCCTGGACGATCAGACACCGTGGCCCGGTGGCCAGATGTTGCGTTCGTCCGCACTGGCCAATCGCGCTGTTTGAGCGTGCAGGGTGCGTGTGCGATGGCCAGCGGGCCGATCGACCGCACTGCGTTTAGCTGCCTGCCTGCTGCGATGATGCGGCGATGGGCGGACACCATCAATCCGTGCCTGCGATAGATGCCCTGCAGCGTCGTCTGCTTGCATCGAGGCAAGCGCGGCGCTGCATGCGTTCCGCGCATCCGTGTCGATGGAGGTTCGAGCACGGTCGCAGGCCCGCTTCAAGCTGCCGGCCCATGTTGATGCGCCGGCGTCGCAGTGCACACGCCGCAGCGTGGGAGGCATCGCAGGCTACTGGCGGCCAGGCGCGTAAGCGCTCTGATGCGCTGCGACGGCGCTCGCGCGCGACAGCTTGCGTCCGCAGGTTCGTGCCGATGTAGAGGCAAATGCTGCATTGCATGACGGCAATGCAGGGGCCAGCTGCGATCGCCAGGCACGCTGATTGCGTCCATGCCTGTCGCTGCGATCGGCATGTCGATCGTGACGGTTGCAGGCGCGATCGCTCTGCGCGTTCGAGCACGTGCGTATCGCCGGCATCTGCAGGCACACGACACCTGCATGCGTCGACCAAGACAGGGCTAGTCGCACCGCAATGGCGTGTCCTGTCCTGGCTGTCCTTCGCTGTCCCTTTTGCATGTCTCGGAAAGAGAACGCCGCGGTGTGTCTAAATTTCGAAGATGAATAATTGTTTTATGTTTTAAATCGCGCGAAGAATGCAGCCCCCCACGCACTGCATTGCTGTTGTCGTCGCCACTGCGCAGACGGCCTGCATTGCTTGTCGACTTCTTTGGGAGAGGCTACATGATCATCAAGACGCTCCAGGGCGCACTCGCGCTTGCACTGTCCGCTTGCGCCGCGGGCGCGATTGCCGGCCCGGTCGGCTACGGTGCCGCCACCACCGGCGGCGGCAACAAGACAGCGGTCAACGTGGCGACGTTCGAAGCGGTGCAGGCCGCCATCGACAACTATTCCGGTAGCGGCGGGCTGGTGCTCAACTACACCGGCCAGTTCGACTTCGGCACCATCAAGGACGTGTGCGCGCAATGGAAGTTGCCGGCCAAGACAGTGCAAGTCAAGAACAAGAGCGATATCACGATCAAGGGCGCCCATGGCTCGTCGGCGAACTTCGGCGTGCGTGTGGTGGGCGATGCGCACAACGTGATCGTCCAGAACATGACCATCGGTTTGCTGCAAGGCGGTGAAGATGCCGATTCGATTTCGCTGGAAGGCAACTCCAGCGGCGAGCCGTCCAAGATCTGGATCGACCACAACACCATCTTCGCCTCGCTCACCAAGTGTTCCGGTGCGGGCGATGCCTCCTTCGATGGCGGCATCGATATGAAGAAGGGCGTGCACCATGTCACCGTGTCCTACAACCATGTCTACAACTATCAAAAGGTCGCGCTCAATGGCTACAGCGACAGCGACACCAAGAACTCGGCTGCACGCACCACGTATCACCATAACCGCTTCGAGAACGTGGAATCGCGCTTGCCATTGCAGCGGCGCGGCTTAAGCCACGTCTACAACAACTACTTCAACAATGTGTTCACCTCAGGCATCAACGTGCGCATGGGTGGGGTGGCGAAGATCGAGTCGAACTACTTCGAGAACATCAAGAACCCGGTGACCTCGCGCGACAGCAGCGAGATCGGCTACTGGGACCTGATCAACAACTACGTTGGCAGCGGCATCACCTGGAGCGCGCCGGACGGCAGCAAGCCCTACGCCAATGCCACCAACTGGGTGAGCTCCAAGGTGTTCCCGGAGTCGCTGGGCTACATCTACACCGTGACACCGGCGGCACAGGTCAAGGCCAAGGTGATCGCCACGGCGGGTGCGGGCAAGAACCTGGCGGAGTGACCGGGCGCGCACGGAGTCGCGAATGCGCGGTAGCGAGCACTGGTCAGATGGACGTGGAGGGCGCGCAGGAAGCGCGGCGCTTTGGTCTACAGGACGATCCGACGGGTGGCCGTCCATCTGAGGCTTGCACAGATGATTGCCCGTTGCTCTTGGCCGCATCAAAGCACATCTCCGGATTGTTCGGGGATGTGCCTTGCCCGTTTCTTGAAGACGAAAGGTCATGCGCGCGCTGCACGGGCCGACAGGCGGCAGCGTGCGCCGGCGGGTTGCCGGGCGTTGTCTGCTGCAAAGCCGAGCGCAAGGGTGCGATCGGGCGACATCGCCACTCCTTCCCCGGGCTGGCGTCAAGAGGCGCGGCAGGCGCTGCGACGCGGTATCGTGTCGCGATTCCATCCATGCAAGCCCGTCCATGCCGCTTCCGACCGATTCCGTTGCTGAGACCGCTGCGCCCGCCACGCCTGCATTGCGCCATGCGCTGAAGCCGCGGCAATTGATGATGATGGGCCTGGGCACGGCGATCGGCGCCGGGTTGTTCCTGGGTTCCGGCGTGGGCATTCACGCGGCCGGGCCGGCGGTGCTGATCTCGTATCTGATCGCCGGGGCGTTGGTCATCATTGTGATGAACGCGCTGGGCGAAATGGCCGCCGCCAAGCCGGCCAGCGGGGCATTCTCGGTGTATGCCGCCGATGCGATGGGCCCGACGGCCGGCGCTACCGTGGGCTGGCTGTGGTGGTTTCAGATAGTGGTGGTGATTGCGGCAGAAGCGGTAGGCGCAGCCGGGCTGCTGGCCACGGTCTGGCCGGCGTTGCCGGTGCCGTTGCTCTCGTTGCTGTTCATGGCCACGTTCACTGCGATCAATCTGCTCGGCGTGCGCAACTTTGGCGAGTTCGAGTTCTGGTTCGCCATCCTGAAAGTGCTGGCGATCGTGGTGTTCCTGCTGATCGGCGTGGCGTTGCTGGCGGGCTGGTTGCCTGGGGTGGCGTCGCCCGGGCTGTCCAATTTCACCCAGAACGGCGGCTTTGCGCCGAAGGGCCTGGCCGGTATCGGCTCGGCGTTGCTGGTGGTGGTGTTCGCCTTCGGCGGCACCGAAATCGTCGCGGTGGCCGCAGCGGAAACCGCCGACCCGGGACGCAGCCTGGCGCGCACCATCCGCACCGTGGCCTGGCGCATCCTGGTGTTCTACATCGGGTCGATCAGCGTGATCGTGGCGGTGGTGCCGTGGACCAGCGCCGCGCTCAGCTCGCCGTTTGCGGCCGTGCTGGAGGTGGCTCGCATTCCCGGTGCCGCCACGGCGATCACCCTGGTGGCGGTGGTCGCACTGCTGTCGGCGCTCAACGCCAATCTGTACGGCGCTTCGCGGATGATCTTCTCGCTGGCCCAGCGCGGCGAAGCGCCGCGGTTGCTGGCCAGGACCAGCGGCGAGCAGGTGCCGCTGGTGGCGGTGATCGCCAGCGTGTTGTTCGGCTTCGCCGCCGCAGCGTTGGAGTTGTTGTATCCGAACAAGGTGTTGCCAATGCTGCTCAACATCGTCGGCGCCACCTGCCTGCTGGTGTGGACGATCTCGCTGGTGTCGCAACTGATCTTGCGCGCCCGCGCGGACCGTGCCGGCCTTGCGCTGCCGTTCCGCATGCGCGGCTATCCGTTTCTGACCGTGCTGGCGCTGGTCATCCTGGCCGTGATCTTCGTGTTGTTGGCCTCTTCGGCCGATACGCGCGCGCAATTCCTCTCGATGGTCGCGCTGACCGCAGTCATCGCAGCGGTCAGCGAAATCGCGCGACGCGTGCGCGCGCGGATGTGAGCGATGGTGGGCGTGGCTGGGCGCTGATGCGTTGTGTGCGATGACGGATTTGTAAGCTATAAGCAGCGGGCAGCCGCTCATGTGCGTGGGCAACGGGGAATTGCCCTCGTCGTTGCTGACAACGTTGATGTGTTCCGGTTTTTGGCCTGGCCACGGATCACGGCGTCAGCGGAGTGCGGCCGCAATCGCGCACGCGCGCTAACCCACCTGTCCAGGAGCCGCTGCGGGTGCACACCCAGGCCGTGGCCGATCAGCAGGCTCCTCGTCGCGGCATGCGCCGCCGCCGGCATGCGCGGCCGCATCGTCGCCAAAAGCGTCCAGGCCTCGTCCCGCCCTGGTTAGACGACGACGGGTCCAGTAACGAAAAACCGCCGCACCGATAGATTGCGCAGCGAAACGAGAATTGCGTCAGCAGTCCTGCGTTTTCCTCTCGGCCTGTGCATTCGTCTTGGGGATCTGATTGTCCAGTTCGGTTATTCTCATTCGAACGCACAGGCTCGACCCATCAAGGCGCACGAAGAATATCGGCCGGATAGTCAATGCGGGAACGCGCGTTATGGGTCACTTCTTCAGACGTCATTGCCGGGGTTCGCCCATGCATGCAGTTTCATCCGACAACCTGGCTGATTTGCCTTCGCCGCTCACGCTGGAAGCAGTGCATGCGTTGGCGTGTCCGGTCGATACGCATCTGGATTCGCTGTATCTGTCGCGCCTAGGCGGCTTCGATTTCTGGAAGGGCGATTGGAAAGCGCATCGGCGTTCTCCGATCCTCTGGTTGATGTCCAAGACCTCACCGAGAGGCCGCAATCAACCGCTGATGTACCACGTGAGCGGCCCGGACTTTCTCGCCGGCGGCTATGGCGGTGCCTGTTTCAGTGCCCACGCACTTTGGGAAAACCTCGTCGGCGCGCCTTTTCTCGACCCCTGGAAACACTGGGTGGAGCATCGGCGCTATGTCCAGGAGATGGTGGCGGCGAGCGGCGGGCGAATGCGGCTGGCACGCAGCGCCGCCGAGCTACGCGCGATTCGCGCAGCGGGTCTGTGCTGCGCCATCCTGTCGTTGGAAGGTGCGCACATGCTTGGACCACGCGGGCGCCGCAGCCAGGCGCTGCGGCTAGCGCGTCTGGAAAGTGCAGCCAGGGCCGGCGCCGCCTATCTGACGCTCAACCATTTCAGCCATACCGACATCTCCCAGGCCGGCTATGCATCGCTCAATCCGTGGCGCGAACGTCAGGGCGCGGGGCTGACGGAGTTTGGCCGGCAGGTGGTGGAGCGCTGCATCGATATCGGGCTTCTGGTGGATCTTTCGCATACCTCAAGCCAGGGGATACGCGACGCCTGCGGCATCTGCCTCCGTCGCAACGTGCCGGCCTTCGTTTCGCATGGCGCATCGCGCAGCGTCACGCGCGGTGTGGAGACGCGGCCGTCGCGTCACCTGGACCGGGCGCTCGACGACGCGGCGATCCGTGCCATCGTGCAGACCGGTGGCTGCATCAGCGTCATCCTGGCGCCGTACTTCTTGCAGCACTCCTATCTGGCCGATGGCACGCCGGACATGGATGCCGATCTTGCCTTCGTCGTCGGCTATTACGAAGCGTTCGCCCGACAGATTGCCGCCATGGGGATCGTGGAAGATCCATGGAAACACTTGAGTTTCGGCAGCGACTTCGATGGCGGCATTTCCAGCCTGCCGACCGGGATGCGCAGCGGTGCGGATCTGCCCAAGCTCACGCAGGCGATGCTGGATGCCGGCTGGCCGACGCAACGCATCGTCGATGTGTATAGCGGCAACTTTCTGCGGATCTGGGAGCGGGTGCGGCCATAGCGTTCCGCCGACTTGGTTGGAAGGCATGGCATGGCGGGTCCTGCGTCGTCTGTCGACGTGCATTGATTGGCGCCCGGCACTCCGCAGCGACAGCGGTCGCGCCATTGGGTCGCCTCTGGCGCACGGCGCACTGCCTAGCGGAGGCAGGTGGTCCGACGCACCGCAGGACAAGGGCGGCAATTTGTCGCGGATGCGACGCCGTGTCGCATCGGGAACGGGCGCGACCGTCCCTATCATGATCGCCTAGCGCAGCAGAGTGCGCGCGATCGCCCGATGCAGTGCATCCCGGTGATCGACCTGCGAGCTGCACGTCGACGATCATTTTTCCTGGAGGGTTCTCCATGGACGCACTGCTGTTATCGCGGATCCAGTTTGGATTCGTCATCGCGTTCCACGTATTGTTTCCGGCATTCACCATCGGGCTTTCCAGTCTGCTGGCGTTTCTGGAATGGCGCTGGTTGCGCACGCGTCTGACGGTCTGGCGCGAGCTGTATTTTTTCTGGCAGAAGATCTTTGCCGTGTCCTTCGGCATGGGCGTGGTCAGCGGCATCGTGATGGCCTTCCAGTTCGGGGCCAACTGGCCGGAATTGAGCCGCGTGGCCGGTGGCGTGATCGGGCCACTGCTGAGCTATGAAGTGCTCACCGCGTTCTTTCTGGAAGCCAGTTTCCTGGGCGTGATGATGTTCGGCTGGGGGCGTATTTCCGAGCGCCTGCATTTCCTGTCCACCTGCATGGTGGCGCTGGGCACGCTGTTTTCCACGTTCTGGATTCTTTCGTCCAATAGCTGGTTGCAGACCCCGGCCGGCTTTGATGTCATCGGCGGCATCGTGCATCCGGTCGACTGGTTGAAGATCATCTTCAATCCCTCGTTCCCGTACCGGCTTGCGCACATGGCGCTTGGCTCATTCATCACCACCTGCTTCGTGGTGGGTGCAGTGGGCGCGTGGTATCTGCATCGTGGCGTGCATCGCCAAGCCGGGCTGTGCATGCTGAAGCTGGCCGTGGTGTTTGCCGCGATCGCCGTACCGCTGCAGATCGTTGTCGGCGACATGCACGGCTTGAACACGCTCAAGCATCAGCCGATGAAGATCGCCGCGATGGAAGCGCACTGGCATGACGAAAAACCGGGCGAGGGATTCCCGCTGGTGGTGTTTGCGGTGCCCAACGCACAGGCCGAGCGTAACGACTATGAGGTGGCGATTCCGCGCCTGGGCAGCCTGATTCTGACCCACCGCCCGGATGGCAGCATCGCACCGCTGACGTCGGTGCCGGCAAGCGAGCGTCCGCCGGTGACGCCGGTGTTCTTCGCCTTCCGCATCATGGTAGGGATCGGCTCATTGATGCTGCTGGTGGCCTGGGTGTCTGCGTTCGCGTTGTGGCGCGGCAAGCTGGTGCACTGGCGCTGGTTGCTGGCGGTTTGGCGCTGGATGTTGCCGAGCGGCTTCATCGCGCTGATTTCCGGCTGGTTCGTCACCGAAATCGGCCGGCAGCCCTATGCGGTCTACGGCTTGTTGCGCACCGCCGATGCGGTGGGCCCGCAGTCTGCGCTGATGACGGCCATCTCGCTGGCGGTGTATGTAGCCGGCTACGCGTTCGTGTTCGGCTGGGGCATCTGGTACCTGGTCAAGATCGGCAAGCAAGGGCCCACCCCACATGCCGACGCGCCGCATCTGGACCATGGCGAACACACGCCCGCACGACCGCTGTCGGCAGCCGACGAATCGATCGACGGAGCCGCATGATGGGGATGACGAGCGTCTTGCCGGTGGCGTGGTTTGCGGTGATCGGCTTCGGGGTGCTGATGTACGTCGTGCTGGACGGCTTCGTGCTCGGCATCGGCATCCTGGCGCCGTTCCGCAAGGACGAAGCGCAGCTGGATCTGATGATGAACACCGCCGCGCCGATCTGGGACGGCAACGAAACCTGGCTGGTGCTCGGCGGGGCAGGGCTGCTGGCCGCATTTCCCAAGGCGTATGCGGTGATCTTGTCGGCGCTGTATCTGCCGGTGCTGTTGATGGTGATGGCCTTGGTGTTCCGCGGCGTGGCCTTCGAATTCCGTTTCAAGGCGCATCGCTCGCGGCGCTTGTGGAGCAATGCGTTTGCCGCCGGTTCGATCCTGGCCACTTTCGCGCAGGGCGTGATCCTGGGCGCCCTGGTGCAGGGTCTGCCGATCGAGAACGACCGTTATGTCGGCGGCATCTGGGGCTGGTTCAGCCCGTTCGCGATGTTGACGGGCGCCGCCTTGGTGTTCGGCTATGCGCTGCTCGGCAGTACCTGGCTGATTCTCAAGACAGAAGGCCATGTGCAGCAGTTGGCGCGGCAGTTGAGTCGACCGTTGACCATCAGTGTGTTGATCTTCATCGGCCTGGTCAGCGCCTGGTTGCCTTCGCTGCAGTCGCATGTGATGGAGCGCTGGTTCAGTGGCACGCACTATCTGTGGCTGATGCCGATGCCGCTGCTGGTGACCATCGTGGCGGTGGCGCTGTGGCGTGCGAGCGAGGCCGCACGCTCGGATGCGCTGCCATTCCTGCTGGCGATGGGCCTGTTCGTGCTGGGCTTTTTGGGCCTGGTGCTGGGCATGTGGCCGTATCTGGTGCCGCCGGTCTACAGCCTCTGGCAGGCTGCCGCACCGCCGTCTTCGCAGCTGTTCGCGATGGTGGGGCTGGTCATGTTGCTGCCCCTGATCCTGGGCTACACGGTATGGTCGTATCGCGTATTCCGCGGCAAGATCACCGCTGACAACGGCTATCACCACTAAGAGCAGCTAACAAAACGACTGCGCAGCCGCCAGGCGGGCGCGGCTGGTGCTCGGAATCGGCATGTACCACGCGAACACTTCGGTTCCTGTGCGCCGTCCGCACCACCTGACGACTGATCGCTACGTTTTGTCAGCCGCTCTAAGGCGCATTGGCCGTGTCATGCCGGCACGCGGGCGCAGTGCCGGCGTGGCGCTGCACACCGTCAGCGCAGGCGCTGCTTGAACATCCATTCCCACATCGCCGGGTCCGCATAGGTTGCGTCCCAGGCATTGTGATTGCCCTGCGGATATTCGCTGTAACGTACATTGGCACCGACGCCCTTCGCGGCGCGGTACAGCGCGCGGTCGTCGTGCGGCGGCACCGAATCGTCCTTGGCGCCATGGAACATCCAGATCGGCACGTGCTTGAGTTGCGTCACTGCCGCGGTGTACGGGTCCGCTTCCTTCGCCACCAGGCTCACGTACAAGGTGCGGCGCTCATCGCGCGGTGCCTTGAGCGCGCCGCAGATCGGCACGATCGCCGCAAACCGCTGCGGCTGCATCAGCCCGATTTCCCAGGCGCCATAGCCACCCATCGAAATGCCGGTGAGGTAGGTGCGCTGCGGGTCGGCACCGAACTCGGCGCTGGCCGCGTCCAGCGCTGCGATCGCCATGCGCGCATTGATGCCCATCCACTCCTCGTCCTCGGGCACTTGCGGCAGCACGACAAGTGCGGGGAAGTCGGCGGTGTGTTCGCTCAAGTACGGGCCCACACCGACTTCGGCCTGGTCGCGCCCGTTATCGCCGCGCTCGCCCGAGCCATGCAGGAACAGCACGATGGGCCGCGGCTGCGGCACCTTGGACGCGGGCACGAACACTTGATAGCGGTACAGGCGCCCTTCCAGTTTCAACGTGCGGGTGACGAAGTGGCCGCGGCGTTCGTCGTGGTGGCGCTCAGCCATACTGGAACAGCCGGCCAGCAATAGCGCAAAGGCAATGACAACAAGACAACGACGAATCACGCAGCTCTCCCGACCGATCACATGGGTGCAGTATTACCGCATGCCGGTGCGCTGGCGTGTCGATGCGCGGCGATTCCGGTCGAATATTCATCTGCTTGTCGGCATCGCATGCATTGCCGCTGGGCCCAGGCACCGCAAGGTCAGGGCAGCAGTATCAACGTGGCCAGGCCCAGGAAGCTCAAAAAGCCCATCACGTCGGTCAATGTGGTCAGGATCACGCCACCGGCCAATGCCGGATCGAAGCCCAACCGTTTCAGCGTCACCGGCACCAGCACTCCGCCGAAGGCGGCAGTGAGCATGTTCACCGTCAACGCGGTGCCGATCACCAGCGAGAGCATCGGTTGCCGGAACCAGGCCAGCACGATCAAGCCAAGCCCGATGCCCAGGCACAGCCCGTTGATCAGCGCGACAGTGAGCTCTTTCTTGAGCAGGGTCATCACGTTGGACGAGCCGATCTGGCCCAGTGCCAGACCGCGCACCATCAGTGCCAGCACCTGGGTGCCGGCATTGCCGCCCATGCCGGCAACGATCGGCATCAGCGCCGCAAGCGCCACCAGTTTTTCGATGGTGCCTTCGAACCTGCTGACCACGCTGGACGCCAGAAACGCGGTGCACAGATTGATGCTCAGCCAGATCAGGCGGCGCCGGAATGCGCGCCGTGCCGGGCTGAACATGTCTTCGTCTTCGTCCAGGCCGGCCGCGCTCATGGCCTGGTGCTCGGCCTGCTCGCGGATGATGTCGACCACGTCGTCGATGGTGATGCGGCCGAGCAGGATGTTGTTGTCGTCCACCACCGGCGCGGAGATCCAGTCGTGGTCGGAGAAGCGCCGCGCCACTTCGTCCGAACCGTCGCCGACATCGATGGCCGGTTGCTCGTCGTCGATCAGCCGGTTGACCGGCGTACTGTCTTCGTGGGTGACCAGCGCCGCCAGCGGCACACGGCCCAGGTATTGGTGGCGCCGGCTCACCACGTACAGGTGATCGGTGTGGTCGGGCAGCTCGCCGCGCAGACGCAGATAGCGCAGCACCACGTCCACGTTGACGTCGGCGCGCACGGTGACCACGTCCGGGTTCATCAGACGCCCGGCGGTGTCTTCCGGATACGACAGCACCTGCTCGAGCCGCTCGCGGTTTTCGCGGTCCATCGACTTGAGCACTTCATCGATGACGGTGTCGGGCAGGTCTTCGACCAGGTTGGCCAGATCGTCGATGTCCAGGTCTTCGACCGCAGCCACGATCTCGTCCGGGTCCATGTCGGCCAGCAGGCTTTCGCGCACTTCGTCGCCGACGTGCAGCAGCACCTCGCCATCGTCTTCCGGATCGACCAGCCCCCACACCACTTCGCGCTTGCCGGGTGGCAGCGATTCGAGCAGGTTGCCGATTTCCGCCGGCGCCAGCGTATTGACCAACCGGCGTACCGGCCCGAGGCGTCCGCTATCCAGCGCGTCGGACAGCAGGCGTAGCTGGCGCGCGGTTTTGTCGTGGCGGACGGCTTCGGCCATGCGCGGCTTCCCGGAAGAGTGGACGCGCCATCGGTAAAGGACGCGGTGCTGGGTCAGCGAGGCATTATCGCTTGCGCATGGTGACGAAACATACAGGGTCGCTGCCGCGCGCTTGCGCAGGGCGTGCGCGGTGGACGCAGCCAAGCCGCGAGGGCTGCTGAAGGTGGATGGAGCGGTACGCGATTGACGATGCAGGCGGCATCGTCGATGCGCTTTTCGACCAAGGAAGCGATCAAAGCGGTGCGAGCGGGCGTGACCGGCGCGCAGCAATCGTACTGTCCAAGCGGTGCATGCCGATTCGCAGCACCGTCTGGGCCAGCTGCAGGGCTGCGAAATCGTGTCGAACGCCGTTTTGAAGGAAACGCAGGTCTTGAAGCATCGGCCGCGCTGCCGGGCCGGGTGCGTGCCGCAATTACCGCAGCAACCCCTGCGCATGGCCAGTCAGCCATTTTTCGATGCCCTTGCGATCGCGGGCGCGCAGCAATTTTTCGCCGTGCACGCGCAAGTCGCCCAGATGGGTGTCGCGCACCGCGCGGCGCACTTCCAGCAAGGTGGCCGGATGCAGGCTGAACTCGGTGAGCCCCAACGCCAGCAGCATCGGCACGAAGCGCGGATCGCCGGCGATTTCGCCGCACACCGCGACCGGCTTGCCGTAGGTGCGCCCGGTGGCGATGACCTGCGCGATCAGTCGGAGGACGGCGGGATGCAGGGGCGAGTACAGCTCGCCCAACGCCTCGTTGTTGCGATCCACCGCCAGCAGGTACTGCACCAGGTCGTTGGTGCCGATGGACAGGAAATCGATATCGTCGATGAAGCAGTCCAGCGCCAATGCCGCAGCCGGCACTTCGATCATCGCGCCCAGCGGAATGTGCTCGGCGATCTCGTGGCCTTCCTCGCGCAGCTGCGCGGTGAGCTTCTTCAACTGCTTGCGCAACTGCAGGATTTCTTCGCGGCCGCTGACCATCGGCACCAGGATGCGCACCGGCCCGTAGCCGGACGCCCGCAGGATCGCGCGCAATTGCGCCTGCGCCACCGCCGGCCGCGCCAGCGACAGGCGCACGCCGCGCAGACCCAGCGCCGGGTTGTCCTCATCGCTGAGTGTCAGACCGGTGCGGTCGGCCTTGTCGGCGCCCAGGTCCAGGGTGCGGATGGTGACCGGGCGGCCGCTCATGCCCAGCACGGTGTCGCGGTAGGTGTGGAACTGTTCGTCTTCGTCCGGCAGCTCGTTGCGCTGCAGGAACAGGAATTCGGTGCGGTACAAGCCCAGGCCGCTGGCTCCGAGCGCATGCGCGTTGGCCACGTCTTCCAGCGATTCGGCGTTGGCCAGCAGGGTGATGTCGACGTTGTCGCGCGTGCGCGTGGGCTTGGAGCGTAGCCGGCCCAGCTCGCGCTGTTCCTTGGCCAGCGCGCGCAGTCGCTCGCGGTAGTCGCGCAGATGTTCGGGCTTGGGGTCGACGATCACCTGGCCCGAGCCGGCATCGACGATCAACACATCGCCATCTTCGATGCGCTGCAGCGCGTCGCTGACGCCTACCACCAACGGCAGGTGCAGGCTGCGCGCCAGGATCGCGCTGTGCGACAGCGTGCTGCCGGCGGTGGTGACGATGCCGACCACGCCTTGCGCCTGCAGCTGCGCCAGCTCGGAAGGTGCCACGTTGTCGCACACCAGGATCTCGCCGGCCACCCCCTTGAGGTCGGGTGCGCGCTTGTGCAGGAACGCATGGATGCGGCCGATCACGTGATCCAGATCGTCCATGCGGCTCTTGAGGTACGCATCCTCCATCCCGTCGAACACCGCCGCCAGGCGGTCGCGCTGCACACGCAAGGCATAGTCGGCGCTGTAACGGTGGGTGCGGATCAGCTCATCCAGGCCTTGCAGCAGCTCGGGGTCGTCAAGCAGCAATGCATGCAGCTCGAGAAATTCGCCGACCTCGCGCGCCAGTGCGCCGTGCAGGCGGTCGCGCAGCTGCTGCATTTCGACCCGTGCCGACGCGATGGCGGCATGCAGGCGCTGCAGCTGCGTTTCCACCTGATTGGCGGGCACGCGTTGTTCGGCCACTTCCAGGGTATGGCTCTGGCGCACGCGCGCGCGGCCAAGCGCGTTGCCGCGTGCAGCGCCATGTCCGCGCAGGCGCAGGCTCATGCGCGTCCCTGGCGCGGCGGCGCCGTGTCGGTCGCAACGGCCCCGACGCCGCGCATGCTCAGCTATCCTCGTCGAAACGACGCTCGAACAGGTCCACCAGCGCCTGCAAGGCCTCGGCTTCGTCTTCGCCGTCCAGCCGCACCACCACGCTGGTGCCCTGGCCTGCGGCCAGCAACATCACGCCCATGATGCTCTTGGCATTCACCTCGCGCCCCTTGGCCGCCAGGGTGGCGTTGCTGCGATACGACGACAGCGTCTGCACCAGCTTGGCGGTGGCCCGCGCATGCAGTCCGAGTCGGTTGGAAACTATGAGTTCGCGTTCAAGCATCGTCGATGATCGCTCCGTTGCGGGTACCGGCCGCCGCAGTGGCGGGCAGCTCCTGCAGTCCTTGTTCGGGGTAGTTCATCACGCGCAGCAGCATCGGCAGGCTCAGCGCGGACACCCGCCGAACCGGGGTGCCCAGCTTGGCCAGACGGTTGGCCAGATTGCTGGGGCTGGCGCCGTACAGGTCGGTCATGACCAGCACGCCGTCGCCGCTGTCGACCCGGCGCATCGCCGACGATGCCTGGGGCAGTAACGCGTCCAGGTCTGCATCGAACGGCACATCGAATGCTTCGGTCTTCAACGGCAACTGCCGCAATAGCCCCGTCGCCACGTTCAACAACGCTGCGCCGATGCCGGGATGAGTAATGAGGAGAATGCCACAGGCCATGCCGAAACGTTAACAGGTCAGCATGACTGCGCGATAGCGTTTGCCCGCACAGATGCGTTGCGAACTGAATAGACGTTTAGGACCGCTGCAGCGACGTGGCGGCAGCATGTGTCGCCATCGTGCGCACCGTGCGCTGCATACGTGGCGCCGATGTGTGCCTTGCAGCGTCAGCAGTGCGGCCTGCATGGCAAGCGAGCGCTGCCGTTTTCCCTGTAGCGAGCATGGGCACGTAGCCGTGCGCGGCGGAATACCTCCGACGCATTGGTCGTGCAGCGTTGCATGGCGCGTCGAACGAGAACGCCAAGCGATGTTCGGGGCGTCGGCGATCCAGTCGCATCAGCTACAGCGTCGTCGGCCTGCGCAGCGTCGCCACACGCCAGCCACCGCGCAAGCAATCCAACCTAAGAAGTAAGGCTAGCGAGCGTGTTGTTCTCAATATAGGTGCAGCTCGCTCACGTCGCAGGATGCCGCTGTAACGAATCCCGAATCCCGAATCCCAGCCCCTCAGTCCTGCTCGCGATGAAACGTCGCCACTTCCGGCCAGCCCTGTTCGCGCGCATGTCGGGCCATGCGTTCGGCCATGTACACCGAGCGGTGCTTGCCGCCGGTGCAACCGAAGGCGATGGTCACGTAGCTGCGGGTGTCGTTGCGCAGCCGCGGCAGCCAGGTGTCGAGCAGGTCCACGATCTGCGCGCTGTAGCGTTGCACGTCGGCCTCGTTGTCCAGATACTCGCGCACGCCGGCATCGCGGCCGGTGAGTGCGCGCAGCTCCGGATCCCAATGCGGATTGGGCAGCACGCGCGCATCGAACACGAAGTCGGCTTCGGCCGGCACGCCGCGCTTGTAGGCGAACGATTCGAACAGCAGCGACAGCCGATCATGGGAACCAAGCGCGAACTCGGTGACCACGCGGCGGCGCAATTGATGCACGTTGAGCGTGCTGGTGTCGATGACGGCATCGGCCTGCGTACGCAACGGTTCGGTCAACTGGCGCTCGCGGGTAATCGCTTCCGGCAGCGCCAGGCCGAGATGGCTGAGCGGGTGGCGGCGGCGGGTATCGGCATACCGCTTGATCAACGCCTCGTCGCTGGCTTCGAAAAACAGCAATCGCGCCTCGATGCCGTATTCCTGCGCAGCCTGGCGCCACTGCGCCAGCTGGGTCAGGTCGCTGCGGCTGCGCACATCGATGCCCACCGCCAGGCGCTGGTCGCCGACCGGGTTGCCACGCAGACGGCTTTTGACGAAGTCCGGCAGCAGCTCGACCGGCAGATTGTCCGAGCAGTAGTAGTCCAGGTCTTCGAAGGTCTTCAGCGCGACCGATTTGCCCGAGCCGGATAGCCCGCTCACGATCATCAGCGTGGAGGGCGCGATACTCATGGCGTGCGTCGCTCCAGCAGGTTGCTATGGCGGGCGATGAACATCGCTGCCGGGTCGATGCCTTTGGTGCGCAGGATATGCAGCCGGGTCGCCGCTTCGGTCAGCACGGCCAGATTGCGGCCGGGCATGACCGGCAGGGTGATCAGCGGGACGTCCAGGTCCAGCACATGGCGGCTGCCCGAATCGCCGGTCAGACGCTCGTAGCCGGACGGCGTCGGCTCGGTCATCGGCCGGGTCAGGTGCACGATCAGGCGCAGGTACTTGTTCTTCTTCACCGCGGTGTCGCCGAACATGTCGCGTACGTTCAAGACGCCCAGGCCGCGTACTTCCAGCAAATCCTGGAGCAATTCGGGGCAGGTGCCGTCGAGCACGTCGGGCGCGATCTGGGTGAACTCGGGGGCATCGTCGGCCACCAGCCGGTGACCGCGGCTGAGCAGTTCCAGCGCCAGCTCGCTCTTGCCCGAGCCGGCTTCGCCGGTGATCAGCACGCCGATCGAGTAGATCTCCATGAACACGCCATGCAAGGTGACCCGCGGCGCCAGCGTGCGCGCCAGATGGTAGGAGAGGTGGTTGAGCAGTTCGTGGCCGCGCTTGGACGAGATCCACAGCGGCGTATTGGATTCGTCCGCCGCCGCGCGCAGATCTTCCGGGCATGACTGGTTCTTGCTGATCGCCAGCGCCAGCGGTTGCACCTGGATGATCTTTTCGATGGTTTCCCAGCGCTGCCGCGCATCCAGCGAGTCCAGCCAGGCCAGTTCCTCGGTGCCCAGGATCTGCACCTTGTTGGGATAGATCACATTGAGGTAGCCGGCCAGCGACGGGCGCCGTGCGTTGTTGCTGCCGGCCTGGATCTCGCGGTGCTCGCCCTTGGGGCCGGCGACCCAGCGCAGGGCCAGCTTGTCGCGCTGCTGGTCGAACAGTTCGCGTGCGGTGATGCTGGTATTCATGCCGCGCTCGCCTGCGCGGGCGGCACGTCGGCCAGCAGCGCCATCAGGGCATCGGCGTTGGGTGCGGCGCGCAAGTTCCGACGGAAGTCGGCATCGGAGAACCGTTCGGCCAGCTCGGACAGCAGCATCAGGTGCTGGTGGGTGTAGTGCGCCGGCACGGCCATGGCGAAGACCAGATCCACCGGCTCGTCGCTGCCGAAGGGCACCGGCGTGTCCAGCCGCAGCAAGGCCCCGCGTGGCTCGGTGAGGTTGGGGCAGCGCCCATGCGGAATGGCGATGCCATGGCCAATGGCGGTACTGCCCAGGGCCTCGCGCTCGCACAGGTTGGCGTAGAGCTCGTCGGCGCCGGCCTGACGACAGGAGAGCAGATCGGCGGCGGCATGCAGGACGGTGTCGCGATCGGCGGCCGGCGACACCAGGGTGCGCACGGCCGCCATCAGATCGGTTAAAGGCATGGGGGCATCAGGCGGGAAGCGTCATGCGGGATTGTCGCGCACCTCGCGGGCGTGGTGGTTACATTTCTTCTCTTTGTGCTTGAGGACCAGGCGGTCGAGCTTGTCGACCAGCAGGTCGATGGCCGCATACATGGTGGAACCGCTGGCATCTGCGTGCAGGGTGCGACCGGGAAGGTTGACGGTGGCGACCACGTGGTGGTCCGGCTTGCGGACGGCCAGCTGCGTTCGGACTTCGCAGTGCTGGTCGAAATGGCGCTGCAGTCGCTGCAGCTTGCTTGCCACGTACTCCCGCAGGGCGGGGGTCACTTCAAGCTGGTGGCCATACGTCTCGATACGCATCGGATACCTCCATTGGTCGGTGGGCCAATGAACCGTTCCGGGGATCCGATAAACCCGGCGCAGGCCGGCGTTGCGGTGGTTGCAACGTCAGGCGATGCGCACGCGTTCGTGGGAGGCGGAAATGTTCATGGCCTCACGATACTTCGCAACGGTGCGCCGCGCCACTGGGACGCCGGATGTTTTCAGCAGATCGGCCAGCTTGGCGTCGGAGAGCGGCTTGCGCGGGTTTTCCGCATCGATCAGGCGCCGGATCATGGCCTGGATGGCAGTGCTGGAGGCCTCGCCGCCGCTGTCGGTGTCGATGCCGGAGGCGAAGAACGCGCGCAGCGCAATGGTGCCGCGCGGGGTGCGCACGTACTTGCGGGCGATCGCGCGGGAAATGGTGGACTCGTGCAGGCCGAGCTCGCCTGCGATCTCGCGCAGCGTCAACGGGCGCAAGGCCTGCGCACCGAACTCCAGGAACCCGGCCTGATGTTCCAGCAGGCAGCGCACCACCCGCAGCAGGGTTTCGCCACGCGCCTCCAGGCTCTTGAGCAGCCAGCGCGCCTCCTGCAACTGGCCGCGCAGATAGCCGGCATCGGATTCGCCGCAGCTGCGGATCAGGTTTTCGTAGCCGCGGTGAATGGTGACCTTGGGCTGCGCGCGGCCGGCCAGCGCAGCCCGCCAGACCCCGCGCTGGCGCCAGATCACGCAGTCGGGAACAACGTAGGTGTCCTGCGACAGGTCGCCGATCTGTTTACCCGGGCGCGGGTCCAGCGAGCGCACCAGCTGCACCGCCTGTTCGACATCGGCAGTGGAGCGCTTGAGCTCGTGCGCCAGCCCGGCCACGCCGGCGCGCGGCAGCCGTTCCAGCGGGCCGGCAACGATCTGCAGCGCCAGCTCGCGGCCAGGCGTGTCCGCATCGAGCACCCCCAGCTGCAACGCCAGGCATTCGCCCAGCGTGCGCGCGCCCACGCCCACCGGGTCGAAGCGCTGGATCTGATGCAGGACGGTGAGCACGTCGGCCTCGTCGACCGCTGCGCCCAGCGCGAGGGTTTCGAGAATGGCCGACAGTGGTTCGCGCAGGTAGCCGTCTTCGTCGAGGGCGTCGATCAGCATCGCGCCGATCTGGCGGTCGCGCGGCGACAGCGGCGACAGATGCAACTGCCACAAGAGGTGGTCGGCCAATGTTTCGGATTCGGCCACGCGCTCTGCGGCATCGCCGGACTCGTCGTCGTCGAAGCTGCCGCCGCTGCCCGAGCCGGTCCACTGCAGCTCGTCCTGCGACCAATCGTCGTCGCGCTCGGCAGGCGCGACTTCTTCGCGCTGGGGTTCTTCGGTGGACGCGGACGGGGCGGATTCCACCGCGATGTCGCTGGCCGCATGCGCGGCTTCGTCGGCCCATTCCAGCAGCGGGTTGGTTTCCACGGCCTCGGCGATTTCCAGTTCCAGCTCGGTGGTGGACATCTGCAATAGCTTGATCGCCTGACGCAACTGCGGCGTCATGACCAACTGCTGTCCTAGCGATGTCTGGAGCCGGGCTTTCATGCGGGCACTGACTGGAAAAAACGTTGGCGCGGCGACGCGCTCAAAGGCGGAAAGTTTCCCCCAGATACACGCGACGGACGTCGGGATTGGCTAGCAACGTGTCTGGTGCCCCCTGCGCCAGTACGCCTCCCTCGGCGAGGATATACGCGCGGTCGCAGATTCCCAAGGTCTCGCGCACGTTGTGGTCGGTGATCAGCACGCCGATGCCACGCTCCTTGAGGTGGATGATGATGCGCTGGATCTCGCCGACCGAAATCGGGTCCACGCCGGCGAACGGTTCGTCCAGCAGCATCATGCGCGGCTTGGCCGCCAGCGCGCGTGCGATCTCGCAACGTCGCCGTTCGCCGCCGGAGAGGCTGGCGCCGAGCTGATCGGCCACGTGGGTGATCTGCAATTCTTCCAGCAGCGAGACCAGTTCCTTCTCACGGCCGGCGTTGTCCAGTTCCTCGCGCAGCTCCAGCACCAGGCGGATGTTGTCGGCCACGGTGAGCTTGCGGAAGATCGACGGCTCCTGCGGCAGATAGCCGACGCCCAGCTTGGCGCGTGCGTACATCGGTTCGGCAGTGAGGTCGCGGCCATCCAATTCGATACGGCCGGCATCGGCTTCGACCAGACCCACGATCATGTAGAAGCAGGTGGTCTTGCCGGCGCCATTGGGGCCGAGCAGACCGACCACTTCGCCGGACTCGAGCGTGAGGCCGAACTCCTTGACCACTTCGCGTTGCTTGTACTTCTTGCGCAGACCGGTGGCGACCAGCATTACTTCTTCCCCTGCGGCTTGGCAGCGGGCTTGGCGGCCGGTGTCGCCGCAGGCGTTGCAGCGGCAGGCGCCGCATTTTTCGGCTGGATGATGGTGCGCACCCGGCTACCATCGCCGCCGCTCTGCATGTTGCCGGTCTTGGTGTTGTAGACCATGCGCTGGCCGGCGTTGGTGCCCTTGGGCGAATCGACCTTGTAATTGCCGGTCAGGATGATGATCTCATCGGCGACCTTGTATTCGATGTTGTCGGCCTGGCCGTGCATCGTGGCGCCGTCGTCCATCTCCTGCTTGAGCGTGGCCTGCTTGCCGTTGAGCACCACGCGATCGGTCTGGCCGTTCTTCTGGAAGATATCGGCGGTGTCGGCGTGGATTTCCAGCGTGCCCTGGGTGATCACCACATTGCCGCTGAAACGGCACTTGCCGCTGTCGTCGAGCATGTTGCAATCGTTGGCATTGGAGTCGATCGCCATCGGCTGGTTACGATCGCTGGTCTTGGCCATTGCCAACGCAGGCAGCAGCAGTGCGGCAAACGCCAGTTTAGCGGGCAGCATTCGGTTCATAGCGGGTCTTGACCTGAGAGAGGAGCTTGTACTGGCGTGATTTGAGGTCGGCTTCGAAACCGACGCCGCTCTGCATGATACCCGGGCGGGTCATGGTCACTGGTGCGTCGGTCTTGGCGATGTTCTGTTGCGGGAACACGTCCAGGCTTTGGGTGCGGAACGTGGTTGGCGGGGTGGCGCCGCCGGTCGGGCTGTCGCCCTCGACATCGCCGCGCAGGCGCAATTGGGTGCCGTCCGGGTTGACCCAGCCGGTCTTGGAGCGCAGGGTCCACGGCAGATTGGCGTTGTCGGGCATCAGGAACACCGGCGTGGTGATGTCTGCGGTCTGGTCGGCACGGTTGCGATGCATTTCCGGCGCGCGCAGCGTCATCGACTCCTTGCCGCTCTGCTTGTCCAGGGCAATCAGCTCGAAGTCGCGCAGGATGTAGTCCGCGCCGGACTCCTGCACGGCCGCGGCGGCCGGACGCGCGCGCTGCTTCCAGGCCGACCAGCCGGATATCACGGCGGCGACGAACAGCACGACGCCCAGGGTGGTGCGCCAGTTCCAATTCATGCCGAGAACCTTTCGATGATGCGTTCGACCTGGCCTTGTGCAGCCAGCACCACATCGCAGACTTCGCGCGCGGCACCTTCGCCGCCACGGGCGCGGGTGTGCCACTGCACGCGCTCGGCGATCCATGGGTGCGCGTTGGCCGGCGCCACCGGCAAGCCGACCGCCAGCAGGGCGGGCAGGTCTGGGAGGTCATCGCCCATGAACAGCACCTGGTCCAGCGACAGGCCGTGCTCCTGGCACAGCGCCAGCACCGCCAGGCGCTTGTTATTGACCCCGATCTGCACATGCAGGCCCAGATCCTGCCCGCGCTTTTCCGCCGACAGGCTGGCGCGCGCAGTGATCAGCGCGACCTGGATGCCGGCGTGGTCGAGCTGCTTGAGACCCTGGCCGTCGAGCACATTGAACGCTTTGCTCTCGTGGCCGGCGTGGTCGTAATACAGGCGGCCATCGGTCAGCGTGCCGTCGACGTCGAAACAGGCCAGGCGGACGCGCGCGGCGCGCTCGATCAGCTCGGCGGGAAGGTGCTGCAAAGGGGAATAGGGCATCGGCACGAATCGGTGAGAACGGGGTCCGGCGGTTGAAAACTGAACCTGTTAAACCACCTTGGCGCGCAACAGGTCGTGAATGTTCAATGCGCCCACCGCGCGGTGCTGCGCATCCACCACGATCAGGCCGTTGATCTTGTAGTCCTCCATGAGCCGCGCGGCCTCGGCGGCCAGCTGGTCGGCGCCGATGGTGCGTGGGTTGCGCGTCATCACCTGCGCGATGCCGGCGCTGCGCACGTCGATGTCGCTGTCCAGCGCGCGGCGCAGGTCGCCGTCGGTGAACAGCCCGATCAGATGGCCGTCGGCGTCCACCACGGCAGTCATGCCCAGCCGCTTGCGGCTCATTTCCATCAACGCCTCGCTCAGGCTGGCGTCTTCGCGCACACGCGGCAGGTCCTCGCCGGCGTGCATCACATCGGTGATGTGCAGCAGCAGGCGCCGGCCCAGGCTGCCGGCCGGGTGCGAGCGCGCGAAGTCGTCGGCGGTGAAGCCGCGCGCATCCAGCAGCGCAACCGCCAGTGCATCGCCCATCGCCAGCGAGGCGGTGGTGCTGGAGGTGGGGGCCAGATGCAGCGGGCAGGCTTCGGCCGACACGCTGACGTCCAGGTGCACGTCGGCGGCCTGGGCCAGGGTGGAACTGGTGCGGCCTGTCATGGCGATGATCGGGTTGCCCTGGCGCTTGAGCACCGGCAGCAGCATCCGCACTTCGTCCGATTCCCCGGAGTACGACAGCGCCAGCACGATGTCGGCCTCGGTGATCATGCCCAGGTCGCCGTGTCCGGCTTCGCCCGGGTGCACGAAGAACGCCGGAGTGCCGGTCGAGGCGAGGGTGGCGGCGATCTTGCGCGCCACATGGCCGGACTTGCCCATGCCGGTGGCGACCACCCGGCCGCGCGAGGTCAGCACCAGCCGGCAGGCCGCGGCGAACTCGCTGCCGATGCGTGCGCCCACGCTGGCCAGCGCCTCGCGCTCGATCTCCAGCACGCGCTGGCCGCTGGCGACCAGGGTGGCGTCGCTGACGGTGGCGGAGGGCAGGTGCGAGACAGCCATGCAGGACTCGGGCGAAGAGTAGAATGTGCGCTCATTTTATGAGGAAACGCCCTTTGGACGCCGAAACCATCCGTAAACTCATCGAATCCGGCTTGCCCGAAGCCCGCGTCGACGTGCACGGCGACGACGGCGTGCACTTCGAGGCCACCGTGGTCAGCCCCGCATTTATCGGCAAGGCGCCGCTGGCGCGGCACCGCATGGTCTATGCGACCCTGGGCGAGCTGATGGGCGGGGCGATCCACGCGCTGCAGCTGAAGACGCTGACGCCCGAAGAAGGCTGAACGCAGCCGCCGAGCGGGCTGGGCCGGAGCGGTGCGCAGGGCGGGGCCGGGAATCGGGAGCACCCGCATCGCCTCGGCCGGCGTCGTCCACGCTCACGCAGTGGTTGCGTCCAGCGCGTCTCGGGCCGTACCCGGCGCGGCTCGATCCCCGGCGCCACCACGCGCCGCGTGCACCATGATCGATACGTCCCGCACTTCATTCCCCCGACATCCCTTCTACTTTCGGATTCTTAAGATTCCCATGGCAAAAATCGTAGTGACCGGCGGCCAAGCGCTGCATGGCGAAGTCCATATTTCCGGTGCCAAGAACGCAGTGCTGCCGATCCTGTGCGCGACCCTGCTGGCCGACGCGCCAGTGGAAATCAGCAACGTGCCGCATCTGCACGACGTGATCACCACGGTGAAATTGCTCAACGAGCTGGGCGCCGAGGTCACCATCGACGAAGGCACGCTGGCCAAGGGCCGCTCGATCCTGGTCGACCCGCGCTCGGTCACCCATCAGGTCGCGCCGTATGAGCTGGTCAAGACCATGCGTGCCTCGATCCTGGTGTTGGGCCCGCTGCTGGCGCGCTACGGCACTGCAGAAGTCTCGCTGCCTGGCGGTTGCGCGATCGGTTCGCGCCCGGTGGACCAGCACATCAAGGGCCTGCAGGCACTGGGCGCCGACATCAGCGTGGAAAACGGCTACATCAAGGCCACCAGCAATGGTCGCCTGAAGGGTGCCCGCTACGTATTCGACATGGTCAGCGTCACCGGCACCGAGAACGTGCTGATGGCTGCGGTGCTCGCCGAGGGCACCACGGTGCTGGAAAATGCGGCGATGGAGCCGGAAGTCGCCGACCTGGCCGACTGCCTGATCGCACTCGGTGCGCGGATCGAAGGCGCCGGCACCCCGCGCATCGTGGTGCAAGGCGTCGAGCGGCTGGGCGGCGGGCACCATGCGGTGCTGCCGGACCGCATCGAAACCGGTACCTTCCTGGTCGCTGCGGCGATGACCGGCGGCAGCGTCACCGTGCGCCGCGCGCGCCCGGAAACGCTGGACGCAGTGCTGGACAAGCTGACCGAGGCTGGCGCCACCATCACCACCACCGCCGACAGCATCACGTTGGACATGCAAGGCAAGCGCCCGCGCGCGGTCAGCCTGACCACCGCGCCGTACCCGGCGTTTCCCACCGACATGCAGGCGCAATTCATGGCGCTCAACTGCGTGGCCGATGGCGTGGGCGTGATCAACGAAACCATCTTCGAAAACCGCTTCATGCACGTCAACGAGCTGCTGCGCCTGGGCGCGGATATCCAGGTCGAAGGTCATACCGCCATCGTGCGCGGTGCCGAACGCCTGAGCGGCGCGCCGGTGATGGCGACCGACCTGCGCGCGTCGGCGTCGCTGATCCTGGCAGGCCTGGTCGCCGATGGCGACACCACCATCGATCGCATCTACCACCTGGACCGTGGCTACGAAAACATCGAGGAGAAGCTGGGGGCGCTGGGCGCGACCATCCAGCGCACCGCATGATCCTGCGCGGCCGTTTCACCACCCGGCGCAAGATCCTGCTGGGTGTGATCGTGCTGATCCTGGCATGGCTGACCTATGCCTGGAGCGTGGGCATGGCCATCACCCAGGGCGTCGAGTTCAAGGACATGGACTGGAACAACGACGGCACCGCAAGCCGCGAAGAAATCGCGCAATCGTTCTATGCAGTGGCAGTGAAGAAGACTGTCGAAGGCAAACGCCATTGCGACCTGTTTTATTGGCGCAAGAACGACCAGCAGATTCGTGTGGATTGCCGCACGGTGTTCACGACTGGCGATGACAAGGCAGCGGCCAAGCCTGAGGGTTGAGCGTGTTTCTGCGTGCTGGCGGAGATTGCGCTGCAAGCCGATTGAAACGAAGAGCCCGGCTCGCAGCCGGGCTCTTCGTCGCCGCCGCAGGCAGGGCGCCCGCCCGGCGAGTCGCATGCTTCGGTAGGAGCGTGCCTGCACGCGACGGGGCGTTACCGATAAAGGTCCCGTCGCGCGCGGGCACGCTCCTACCGAGATCGCCTGGCGTTTAGCGCAACGCCTTGATGGTCAGATCCAGTGCGTCCTGGCCTTTTTCCTTCTGCAGCAGGCGCGCCGGGACCGGCAGGTCCTTGACCACCCACGCGATCAATTCCTTGTCGCCGTCCACGCGCGACACCTTGGTGGCCTGCTCCTGCTTGCCGTTGACGGTGATGGTTTCCTTGCCGACCACCTTGTAGCTCATCGGCTTGATGCGGCCTTCGTCCACCATGCGGTAGTTGAGCGGTTTGCCGGCGGCCAGATCGCGCGTGATGGCCAGGTTGATCAGCAGCGCATCCATGTCGCCCGGCTGCAGTTTGACCGGGCCGCGCCGGTCCGGCTTGATATCCCCACCCCAGGTCGCCTGGCTGGTCTTCCAGTCGTAGTTGGCGGTGACATTACGGCGCTTGACCATCATCGACGAAGTGTCGTTGCTGCTCACCGGGCGTAGCCGGCCATTGGCTTCTTCGAACACCGTGCTCTGGGTCAGGTTGGCGAGCTGGTTCTGGATGGTCAGCGTGTACCGCCACTGATTGGCACCAGCGGCGGCCAGGGTCATGGTGCCGTTGGCTTGCATGCCCATGTAGTTGGCCGAGTAGTCGGCCTGGAATGGCTGCATGGCCAAGGCAGGCAGACTGGCCACGGCCAATGCGGCGGCGGCGATGATGGCGCTGGGACGGGGGAGGGTGTTCATCGGTCAGGCTCCTTGGTATTCGACCAGGCGTAGATCGACCTGATCCTCACCTTTGTCACGTTGGAGGATGCGCACCGGAGTGGGAACTCCGTTGGCGATCCAGAGGATGGTTTCGTTGTCGCCACCGTTGACGCGGTACACGCGCAACGCGTCGTAGCTCAGATCGCCTACCTGCACCACCTCGGTGGCATCGGCAGCGCGGTAGTCGTATTTGCGCACCTTGCCCACGTCGACATAGCGATAGCTCAGGCTGCGCCCGGGTTGCGCGTCGCGCATCAGCGACAGGTTCAGCGACAACGCACTCTGGTCGCCATGCTGCAAGGGGATCGGCTGCTGGCGATCTTCCTTCAGATCACCGTTCCATTGCGCTGTGCCGGCCTGCCAGTTGTAGACGCCGGTGACCTTCTTGCCGAAGAACACGGCCTTGCGCACCGTGCTCTGGCTCAGCGGCACATAGGTGTCGCCATCCACGCGGAACACCGTGCTCTGCTCCAGGTTCAGGCCCAGGATGCTGGCGAAGCCCTTGCGGCCACGCACCGACATGTCGATGCGCCACTGGCTACCCTCGCCGTGGCTGACCTGCATGGTGGCATCGCCTGCTTCCTTGCCGCGATAGAACGCTTGGTAGGTCGCCACGAACGGCTCCAGCGGCGGTGGCGTCCAGGTGCTGGCGGGCAGGGCAGCGGGCGGTGTCGGTGCCGCGCCTGGAGTTGTGACCGCAGCGGGCGCCGCTGATTCAGACGTGGCGGGCGCCTGCTGCGCACGGCCGGGGCCGGCCCCGGTAAGCAAGGCAACAGTTAACAGCGCGGCGGCGATCGGGATGACGTTCATGCGCTGGTGGCGGGCACGGAGGCCGCAAGGATGTCCGAGACGGGATGAGGGAGATGTCTTCCGCATTCAGGCGAGTGCGGTGTTTGCGGACTCTAGTCGCAGTGGCGTAAACAGGCACTGACCGTCGATAAGCACGGTGTCGCCACGCACCGCGACGCGGCCACTGGCAAGCACCTCCAGCGTGGCCAGGAGCAGCGGGTGCTCGCGCGCCAGCACCCGCGCCGCCAGTTGTTCGGCACTGTCGCCGGGCAGGACCGGGACGCGCGCCTGCGCGATCACCGCGCCGGCATCCAACTCCGGCACCACCAGATGCACGCTGGCACCATGCTCTGCATCGCCGGCTTCCAGCGCGCGCGCGTGCGTGTGCAGGCCGCGGTATTTGGGTAGCAGCGAGGGATGGATGTTGAGCATGCGCCCGGCGAAACGGCGCACCAACGGCTCGCCCAGGATGCGCATATAGCCGGCGCAGATCACCCAGTCCGGCTGCGCCGCCGCGATCGCCTGGCCAAGTGCGGCATCGAACGCGGCACGGTCGGCGAAATCGCGCGGGCTGGCGCTCCAGCGACGCGCCGGCTCGACCTTCTGCAAGGCTGGCGCCTGCGGGCGATCGGAAAACACGCCGACCACCTCGGCATGCAGACGCCCACTGGCGATCGCATCGACAATGGCCTGCAGATTGCTGCCACGGCCGGAGGCCAGTACGGCCAGGCGTAATGGGGCGTCAGGTGCGGGCATTGGAGAGTAGGCTCACAAACATCTCAAGCCGCAGCGTTGCCGACACCGAACAGAGCCTTGACCTGCGGGCGCAGCAGCGTCACCAGCGTAAAGACGCCAAGCACGGTGCCGAACGGCATGAAGGAACAGGAAATGCCGGCCACGATCAGGCACAACAGATGGCGCCTGCGCTGGGCGATGCAGCGGCCGGCATAGGCCATGAAGCCGGCCATGGTGAGTCCACCCAGGATGAGCAACGCTGCAATGATCACGAAGACCCAGCCGAACAGCTGTATCTCCTGTGGCGCCGTCTGCCCGGTGCTGTCCTTCATGGGCAGACGCCCGGTGACGATGGCCAGCCCCATGAACAGGTGGATCAGCGGAATCAGGGAGAACAATCCGGTCAGGCCGGCCAGCACGTAGTGGAAGATCGACAGCAGCTTGAGATGCTGCAGATCGTCGGTGCTGGCCGATGCGGTCGTGGCGACTGGAAAAGCGTCCATGCGGGTGTCCTGATCGATCAGCCGATGCGCACGCGCTCGTCGCCATGCGCCGTCACCACCTGGCCGATGCGCCAATGCGCCAGCGACTGCGCATCCAACGCCTGTTCCAGCGCGGCCGCCTGCGCGGGCGCGGCAACCAGCACGAAGCCGATTCCGCAGTTGAAGGTGCGCCACATTTCGGCATCGGCCACCGCACCTTCGCGCTGCAGCCAGGCGAATACCGGCGGCAGGGTCCAGGCAGTGGCGTCGATGTCCAGACCCAGGCCTTCGGGTATCACGCGGATGATGTTTTCGGTGAGGCCGCCACCGGTGATGTGCGCCATCGCGTGGATCGCTTCACCGTGCGACTTCAGCAGCGCCAGCACCGGCTTGACGTACAGCGCGGTTGGCGCCATCAGCGCATCGATCAGCTTGGTGCCATCGTCCAGTACGTGTTCGGCCGGCGCGCCGGCGCGCTCGTAGATCTTGCGGATCAACGAATAGCCGTTGGAATGCGGGCCGGAGGAGGCGATGCCGATCAGCACGTCGCCTTCGCGCACCTGTGCGCCATCCAGCAGCTGCGACTTTTCCACCGCACCCACGGTGAAGCCGGCCAGGTCGTATTCGCCCGGCGGATACATGTCGGGCATTTCAGCGGTCTCGCCGCCGATCAGCGCGCAACCGGAAAGCTCGCAGCCGCGTGCGATGCCGCCCACCACCGCCGCAGCGGTATCCACGTCCAGCTTGCCGGTGGCGAAGTAATCCAGGAAGAACAACGGCTCGGCGCCCTGCACCAGCACGTCGTTGACGCACATGCCGACCAGATCGATGCCGATGGTGTCGTGCCGCCCCAACTGCTGGGCCAGCTTGAGCTTGGTGCCCACGCCGTCGGTGCCGGACACCAGAACCGGCTCCTTGTACTTGCCGGACAGGTCGAACAGCGCCCCGAAGCCGCCCAGGCCGCCCATGACCTCGGGCCGGAAGCTGCGCTTGACCAGCGGCTTGATGCGTTCGACCAATGCATTGCCGGCGTCGATGTCGACCCCCGCGTCGCGGTAGGTCATGGGCGAGGGGCTGGAAGGCGTCTGGCTGGTCACGGGCGGGGGTGGCTCGGCGGTAAAGGCGGCGATTTTAGCAGCCACGTTGGCGCTAGCGCCCCATTCGGGCAACAATTCACCCGGATACGCTTATGTCATGGAACCGTCGATGCGCCGCAGTCTCGCTTTCTTTCTCGCCCTCGTGGTCGCAATGCCCGTCGCTCCGGCCTTTGCGCAAGCAGATCTGCGCACCGAAGGCGACGTTGCCAAGGCGCAAAGTGCCTACGACGCCGAAGTGCCGGTCAATAGCCAGAGCGAATCCGATCGCCCCGGCGCACTGGCACGTGCGCTCGGCGCCGTGCTGGGCAAGGTCTCCGGCGACCGCGGCGTGATGAGCCGTCCCGGCGTGCCGCAGGCGCTGCGCAATGCGCCCAACTACGTCGAACACTACGACTACCGCCAGGATCAGGGTACCTCGCGCACCGGCGCGCCGACCTTCCGTACGACCCTGGTGGCACGTTTCCGGCAATCGGATGTGGATGGCCTGATCGCCGCGCTGGGTTTGCCGGTGTGGCCCTTGCCGCGGCCCAAGCCGGTGCTGTGGCTGGCCATCGACGACGGCAGCGGCCCACGTCTGGTTGGCGTGGCCCAGGCCAATGCCGCGCGTAGCGTGCTGGACCGTGCGATCGAACGCGGTTACCGTCTCGGTCTGCCGAGCGGCGCCGCCGCCGAGCAGGCACTGGCTGGCGCGATCTGGCGCAAGGACACCGCCGCGGTGTCGCGCGCCTCCGCCAAATACAGCCCGCCGATGCAGTTGATCGGCAAGCTCTACCGCAACGCCGCCGGCTGGACTGCGGACTGGGTGTTCGTGGACAACGGCAATGTGCTGTCCAGCTGGACCAGCAGCGACGGCGACGCACGCCGCGCCATGGCGGCCGGTGCCGACGGCGCTGCCGATGCGTTGGTCAAGCGCTATGCCAAGCGGGTGGATTCGGGCGTGCCCGGTGTCTACCGCGTGGTGATCACCGGCATCAGCAGCGCCGACGATTATCTGCGCGTGTCGGCCGCGCTGCAGGGCGTCTCGGTGGTACGCAGCATCCGCCCGGTCAGCGCCAATGGCGACCGCATGGAAGTGGACCTGGAATTGCTCACGGGCATTTCCGGCCTCAACCGTATGCTCGGCGACAACAGCCCGCTGGTCTCGGTCTCGGTACCGACCGAGGGCCCGATCATTCTCGAAAACGAGCACGCCGAGTACCGCCTGAAATGACTTTGACTCCCGAAGCCGAAATTGCCCTGTTCCTGCGTCGCCTCAAATGGGCGGCGGTGATTGTCGGTGTGTTGTGGGTGGTCTCGCTGCTGGCGCCGATCTTGACCCCGTTCGTGCTGGCGCTGTTGCTGGCATGGCTGGGCGACCCGCTGGTGGACCGCATCGAACGCGCCGGACGCTCGCGCAATGTCGCAGTGGTGCTGGTGTTCGTGCTGGCAACGCTGCTGTTCGTGCTGGCGCTGATGATTCTGGTGCCGATGATCGAGCGCCAGATCATGACCTTGATCGATGCGCTGCCGCAGATGCGCAACTGGGCGATCGGCACCGCCATTCCATGGCTGGAAGCCAAGACCGGCATGCAGCTGATGGCCTGGCTGGACCCGGAGCGCTTGATCGACTGGATCCGCAGCCACTGGGAACAGGCCGGTGGCGCCGCCAAGACGCTCTTCGGCTACGTGTCGCGTTCGGGCTTTGCAATGGTGACCTGGGTGATCAACCTGGCGCTGCTGCCGATCCTGGCGTTCTACTTCCTGCGCGACTGGGATCGTTTGGTCGAGCGTGTGGCTGCCGTCATCCCGCGTGCTTACATCGGCACCGCAAGCCGGCTGGCACAGGAATCCAACGACGTGCTCGGTGGCTTCATCCGCGGCCAGTTCCTGGTGATGCTGGCGCTGGGTGCGATCTACGCCACCGGTATGTCCATCATCGGGCTCAATCTAGGCTTGTTGATCGGCATCATCGCCGGCTTGATCAGTTTCATCCCGTACCTGGGCGCGACTACCGGCATCGTGCTCGCATTGCTGGCGGCCATCGTGCAGGCGCAAGGGCTGGATCTGAAATTGCTGATCGGCGTAGGTGTCGTGTTCACGGTGGGCCAGTTGCTGGAAAGCTACGTGCTCACTCCGCGCATCGTCGGCGACAAGATCGGCCTGCATCCGGTGGCGGTGATCTTCGCGGTGATGGCCGGCGGCCAGTTGTTCGGCTTCCTCGGCATGTTGCTGGCATTGCCGGTCGCGGCAGTGGCCAACGTGCTGTTGCGCTATGCGCATGAGCAGTACACGCGCAGCGATCTGTATGCGGGCGAGCGCGCCGGCATCGTGCTGCGGTCCACGCCCGAGCGCAGCGTGATCATCGACCCCAGCAAGGATGCAGATCGGTTGTGAGTGTTCCGCAGTTGCCGCTGGCGTTGCGCGCGCCACCCGATCAGCGTTTCGACAGTTACATCGCCGCGCCCGACGGCCTGCTCGCGCAATTGCAGGCGCTGGCTGCGGGGCAGGTGAGCGATTGGCTGTATCTCTCCGGCCCCGCCGGCACCGGCAAGACGCATCTGGCGCTATCGCTGTGCGCCGCCGCCGAGCAGGCCGGGCGCACGCCGGCGTATCTGCCGCTGCAGGCGGCCGCCGGCCGCTTGCGCGATGCGCTCGAAGCGCTGGAAGGCCGCAGCCTGGTCGCCCTGGATGGCGTGGAAAGCATCGCCGGCCAACGCGACGACGAAGTGGCGTTGTTCGATTTCCACAATCGCGCGCGCGCGGCCGGCATCACGCTGTTGTACACCGCGCGACAGATGCCCGATGGACTGGCGTTGGTGTTGCCGGACCTGCGTTCGCGGTTGGCGCAATGCATCCGGATCGGGTTGCCCGTGCTCGACGATGCGGCACGCGCGGCGGTGCTGCGCGACCGCGCGCAGCGTCGCGGCCTGGCGCTGGACGAAGCGGCGATCGACTGGCTGCTGACCCACAGCGAGCGTGAATTGGCGGCGCTGGTGGCCTTGCTGGATCGTCTGGATCGCGAATCGTTGGCCGCAAAGCGCCGCATCACCGTGCCGTTCCTTCGGCGTGTGCTTGAGGATCGCGGCTCGTAGCGCTGCTGATGTGCGGATGTTCTGCAGGGCCTTGCCCGCACACCGTCGCGGGACACGCTGCAGGTAGGTCCATCCAGCTCCGTGGGGGCATCTGTGCCGCCAAAGGGTCCGGCGACGGTGGCGGGCAAGGACCAGTCAAGTTGGTCGGTGTCAGTGCACCGACAGGCGACGTTCGCTCGCTACACATCGCCGCCTGCATATCACGAGCCGCTTCCTTAAACTGCCGACCAATGTTCTGCTGCGGTGCCCTCACCCGTAAGGACGGGTGACGGGGTGTCCCGCGCGCGGTGAGGGCACCGGCGCGCTTGACGATGCAAGTTCGTTGCGAAGACCAGTTGAGATCTTCGGTGTGCGTGGTTGTAAGCCGTGCACGTGGCGCGGCCGGCCGATAAGTGCAGTCTGATCAGCTGTTTCGAACCAAACAACGTTATTGCCGGTGCCGACAGCATGTCACCCGTCGATCGGGCGCATGCGGCAAACACGTTGTAACCATCGAGCCGTCGCTCGAAGCTGTCTTTGGCGATGCGCTTGTTTGCGAACGTTGCAGCAGCAAGCGTGGCGATCAGCCGCCGTCGCCCAGCAACTGGGCATCCAGCGCGGCCAGCCGCTGCGGGGTACCGACATCGGTCCAGCGTCCAGGGTGATGGATGCCATCGATCAGGCCTTGGGCCATCTTTGCGCGCAAGATCGGCGCCAGCGCAAAACGAGGTGCGGTGCCGACCTGCTCCGGCAACGGGCCATTGACCGATTGCCAATCGCGCAGCAGCGCCGGTCGATACATGCCAATGCCCGAATAGGTGAGCGTCGCAGGCAGATCTACGCGTACCTTGCCATCCGCATCCAGCGCAAAGTCTGCGCGCGCTGCGTAGCTGGGGCGGTCAACCAATACCAGCTCTGCAAGTCCTTTGGGTGCATGCGACAGCCGGGAAAAATCGAAATCGGTCCAGATGTCGCCGTTGATCAGCAAGAAGGGCGCATCGCCCAACAGCGGCAGCGCATGCAACATGCCGCCGCCGGTTTCCAGCGGTGTGGTCCCTTCGTAGGAATAGGTCAGCCGTAGACCGTACGCGCTGCCGTCTCCCAACAGCTGCGGGAATTGCTCGGCTAGCCATGAGGTATTGATCACCGCCTCGCCCACGCCCAGCGCCGCCAACTTGCGAAGGTGCCACACGATCAACGGCGCACCACCGACGGACAGCAGCGGCTTGGGCGTGTGCTCTGTCAGCGGGCGCATGCGCTCGCCGAATCCTGCGGCAAAGATCAGCGCCTTCACGTCGGGACCTGCTGCGCACGCGCAGTCAGCGCGGGTTTGATCACCTCGTCAAGCAGGCCGATTAACGGCGCAAGCTCAGCGTAGCGCGGCAGTACTTCGTCCAGATACGCAATGAAACGCGGCACATTGTCCAGATACCAATGCTTGCCATCGCGATGACTCAGGCGCGAGAAAATCCCCAGGTTTTTCAGGTGGCGCTGCACGCCCATCCAGTCCGCATCGCGCAAGAAGTGCGCCAGCGGCGGCACCGGCAACCTGGCAGCCGTTGCTCGTGCATGATAGTGCTGCAGCCAGCCGTCTACCCGAGCGATCGGCCAGCTCACCGAGGTGTCCTTGAACAGGCTGATCGGGTCGTAGGCGATCGGGCCGATCACGCAGTCCTGAAAATCCAGCACCGCCGGGCCATCGGGCACCGGCATCAGATTGCGCGGCATGAAATCGCGGTGGGTGAAAACGCGCGGCTGCGCCAGCGCGTTGTCCATCAGGCGGCGCTGCACCAATTGCAACTGCTCGGCATGGGCGCAGTCCAGCTGCACGCCCAGGTGGCGGCCCAAAAACCATTCTTCGAACAAGCCGGCATCGCGTTGGAGCAGCGCTTCGCCAAACACGCCACTATCGGCAGGTGGGGGGATTTGTTGCAGCAGCAGCAGCTGGGCAATCGCGCCATCCAGCAAGTCGTCGGCATTGGCGTCGGTGAGAACCTGTGCCAGCGTTGGCACGCCCAGGTCCTCCAATAGCAAAAAACCGTTTTCCAGGTCCTGGGCAAGTACCTGCGGTACGCGTACCCCATGGGCGCCCAGTAGCGCATGCATGCGCAGCCACGGCGCAACGTTTTCCAGTTGCGGCGGCGCATCCATCAAGATGCGATCCACACCACCCCCGCGCGTGCGCCAATAACTGCGAAACCCCGCATCGACCGATGCGCGCTGCAGCGAGGCCTGTGGATCGTCGAGCGCTTGCTGTGCCCAGTGCAGGCGAAGCGCGTCGCGCGCAGGATCCGGATGAAGTGACGTCATGGAGAGAAGATGCGTGGTGAAGTGATGGATAGAAGCAGCAGAAACGCGTCGAAACGCTCAGCGCTTGCTGCCACTGAACAACCGCAACAACGCCAGGATGGCAATCGCTCCGAGCAGCGCGCCAAGGAAACCGGCCGGCTCGCCCGCGCGGTACCACCCCATGTAACGGCCAAACCAGGTCGCGACCACGGCACCGGCAATAGCCAGCACGATCGTCAGCAGGCAGCCCAGACGTTGCGTACCAGGCGTAATGAAACGCGCCAGCAGCCCAACCACAAAACCGACCAGCAGAATGTAGAGCCAGCTGTCGCTACCAAACAGATGATTCATCGCGGCACCGAAGGTGGACGGGATCGGCAGACTAGCATTTCGGATGTCGCTGCCCCACGCAGCGGGCACAGGAGCGCGCAAGCGGATGCACTGCCTTCAGGATGGCATGGTCATCGGCTCCTGCTGCCAAGCGCTCATGGTCTCGGGCTGTTATCTCTCGGGAAGTTGTCTTCCCACAGAGAAGTCGTCTTTCAATAAAGAAACCCCTGCGAGAACCTTGACGATTTAGGCGTGCAAAACACACCGGTTCTGCGCTGGGCAATGCGCACCAGGCACGTCCCGAAGAAGAGCAACGGCTAGCCCCTCTCCCAACGGGAGCGGGGTTGGGGGAGGGTGCGGGGCCAGGCAGTGCGTGAAGCCCGGCGGCCAGGTTGCACCAGCAAGCCTGGCCGCCAAGCGGGTTAGCCGCCGACCAAGGCGCACCCGCACCAATCCTCATTTGAAAACGCAGACCGACCTCTCATGACATCGATGCGCGCCAACCGCGCGCATCGATGAAGCCACAACTCAACAGCAACCATGCCCACCATGACGGGTGCCGCTATCGGCCGCCACCGGCGAGCCGCTGGTTTCGCCGCGCAGGCAGGCGGCGTGATGGTCGGCAATCACCTTCGAGACGCAGGCGGTCACGCGCTTGCCCATCGGGATGTGCAGGAACTCGTTGGGGCCATGCGCATTGGAATGCGGGCCGAGCACGCCGGTGATCATGAACTGCGCGCCGGGAAACTTCTCGCCAAGCATGCCCATGAACGGGATCGAGCCGCCTTCGCCCATGTACATCGCCGGCTTGTCGAAAAAAGCTCGGCTGGCGTCGTCGATCGCCTGCGCCAGCCATGGCGCCATCGCTGGTGCATTCCAGCCGGACGAGGCCTTTTCCAGATCGAGCGTCACTTGCGCACCATTGGGCGGGTCGCGCAGTAGCGCTGCCTTGAGCAACTCGCCGCAGGCCTTGCCGTCGGCCGTTGGCGGCAGTCGCAGCGACAGTTTCACCGCGGTCTGCGGACGCAGCACGTTGCCGGCCGACGCCAGCGGCGGCATACCGTCCGCACCGGTGATCGACAGCGCCGGGCGCCAGGTGCGGTTCAACACCAATTCGGTGAGGTCCTCGTGCATCGGCACCAGGCCATCGACCATCGGGAACTTGTCGAAAATTGCGGTATCCAGAGTGGCAGCGGCGGCCTTCGCTTGGGTCAGCCGCTCGGCGGGCACCTCCACATGCAGGCCATCGAGCAGGATGCGGCCGGTGGTTTCGTCTTCGATGCGCGACAGAAGCTGGCGCAGCAGGCGTAAGCTGGACGGCACCACGCCCGAGGCATCGCCCGAGTGCACGCCTTCTTCCAGCACCTTGACCGTCAGGTTGCCGCCGGTCAGCCCGCGCAGCGAAGTCGTGCACCACAGCTGCTCGTAATTGCCGCAGCCCGAGTCCAGGCACACCACCAGCGACGGCTTGCCGATGCGCTCGGCCAGATGGTCCACATAGGCCGGTAGATCGTAGCTGCCGGATTCCTCGCAGGCCTCGATCAACACCACGCAGCGCGCATGCGGCAAGTCCTGGTTGCGCAGCGCCAGGATCGCGGCCAGCGACCCGAAGATGGCATAGCCGTCGTCGGCGCCACCACGCCCGTACAACTTGTCGCCGCGCAACACCGGCTCCCAGGGCCCGAGGTCCGCATCCCAGCCGGTCATCTCCGGCTGCTTGTCCAGGTGACCGTACAGCAGCACGGTGTCGTCGCCCGATTCGGGGCCGGTGGCCGGAATCTCGATGAAGATCAATGGTGTGCAGCCTTCCAGGCGCACCACCTCCACCTGCATGCCGTCGATGGCCTGCGCGCGCGCCCAGGTCTCCATCAACACGACCGCCTGCTCCATATAGCCATGGGCCACCCAATCGGAATCGAACATCGGCGACTTGTTGGGAATACGGATGTAATCGACCAGTTGCGGGACGATCTCGCGGTCCCAGGTGTCGCTGACGAATTGGTCGATCTTGGCGCTGTCCATGGAGGCTCCGAATGCGTGACGTAGCCGGACATTCTACGCCCGCCTCGGGGGGGTAGGTATTTCCCTACAAGGCGACGCGCAGTTCACCGGCTGTGTGAAAAGTTCGTTGGCGATAGGATTGCTGCATGTGGCGCGGGACACTGGCTCCGCTGGCAGGAATGCTGGCTAGGACCATCACCCAAGCCACAAGGAGCGTTGCAATGAAGTCATTTACCGTAGTCCTGAAGTCCCTGCTACTGGCGTTGCTGTTGTCCTCGAATGCGTATGCACTCGATAAGGTCGATATCAACACCGCGTCTGCTGAGGAATTGGACAAGGTGCTGGTGAATGTCGGGCGATCAAAAGCCGAGGCAATCGTCGAGCACCGTCAGGCCAACGGTCCCTTCAAAAGCGCCGAGGAACTGGCGCTGGTCAAGGGCATCGGACTCAAGACGGTCGAACGGAATCGCGACCTGATCGAAGTTGGAGCCACGATGGCTCCAGCCAAGAAGGCTGCCAAGGGGGCGGCGGTGAAACCGGTGGGACGGCGTTAAGGGGAAGGGATCCGAGATACGGTTCGACGCGAGGATGCGTGGCCGCAACCTAACTGGACAGGATGTCCGGGGGATGGCTGGAAGCCGACAAGGACGTGGAATCGCCCGGTGTTGCACTTGGATGTGCAGCCGGGCGTTTTTCGTTTTGGGTCCGTGTGGGTTGCGAGCGCACGCAAGCGTCTGCGACTGCAGGAAAGAGGCAGTCACAGCATGAAGCGCCGGTTACATCGTGAGGCGTCAGTCGTTTTGTAGGAGTCGGCCACATCCTCGAGTTTGAGGCTAGGTAGCAAGCCTGAGGCTCGGCAGCAGGCTTAAGTCACAGCATGACGGCTTGGCGCCGGGCTTGCGGCACAATGTGCCCATGCAGCTGACAGACCTGAGCAGCCGGGTGATTCCGGCCACCGAGTACCGCCGTGAGCGGTGGCGCAATCAACTGGGCTGGACGCGCGAGATCCTGCGCCTCGGCGACGCCGATGCGTGGTCGCTACGCCTGTCGATTGCCGAGATCGAGCAGGATGCGGTGTTTTCAGCGTTCCCGGGCATCGATCGCGAGCTGGTGTTGTTGCATGGCAATGGCATGCGGCTGCAGTTTGGCAATGCTGCCAGCGGTATGGGCAGCGACACCAGCACTGGCACCGACACCGACACCGACACAGACACCCGCACCGGTGCAGGCATTGGCATCGGCATCGGCACGGCTACTAGCGGTGGCGTCAGCAAAAGCGATAGCGGCAATGGCAATGGCAATGGCAATAAGGCCAGTGGCGCTGGCCGGGGCGACCATGCCGCCGGCGCCGGTACCGACGTTCCTGGCAGCAGTCATCGCAGCTGCGAGTTGCTGCCGCCGCACCAGCGCGTCCGATTTGCAGGCGAGGAAACGGTACATGCCACGCTGCTCGACGGGCCGACCCAGGATTTCAACCTGATGTGGCGGCGCGATCGGCTGCAGACCGAACTGCTGCACCGGCCGCTGGTCGGCACCATGTTGTTTTTCGCCGATCCGGGCAGCGCGTGGGCGATCCACCTGCTGGCAGGCCAGGCCAGCTTCGGGCGCGAGAGTGGCTTGCCACCGTTGGCTGCCGGCGATACCGCGTGGCTGAGCGCCTCCACACGCACGCGCCACGTGCTCGACGGCGGCGGCGAGCTGCTGGCGATCCGGGTGAGCCCGGTCTAGGGCCTTTTTCACGTATCTGCGAGCAGGGCGCGCCTCCTGGCACGCGCCCGGATGCGTTCGTGTCAACGCAGACAAGCGACGGCATCGCTGTGCCACCTGGCTAGGGAACAGTGCAGGCGCCGGGAGTGGTTCCGGCAATTCCAGGGGGAAACCAATGAGTACCATCAGCTCGGTCGGAGCCGGCTATGCCGCCTACCCGTCCTATGCAAGCCGCAGTGCGACCATCGGCAACGCCGCATCCGCCGCATCCGCCGCACAGGCGGAAAAAACCAATCCGCTGACGCAGTTGTTCAAATCCATCGATAGCGACAGCGATGGCAGCCTGACCGCGTCCGAGCTATCGACCGCGCTGTCGTCCAATAGCGATGACGACAGCAAGATCGACATCGACGGGCTGCTGAGCATGCTCGATCAGGATGGTGGCGGCACCGTCAGCGAGAGCGAACTGGCGCAGGCCTTGCCGCCGCCACCGCCACTGCCGGGTGAGCAAGGACAGGATGTGCAGTCCTTGTTTGCCGGCCTGGACAGCGATGGTGACGACAGTGTCAGCAGCGGTGAATTGAGCACACTGGTCAATGGCGACAGTGCGTCGAGCACGCAGCTGCTGGACCTGCTCGACAGCGACAAGAGCGGGGCATTGAGTCTGCAGGAACTGCAGGAAGCGATGCAGCCACGCGATCCGCCGCCGCGACCGCCGTCATCGGCCGATGCATCCAGCAGCGACGGTACGCAGCAGGCCTATGCAGCGTTGATGCAGATGGCCGTGGGGCAGTACCGCAGCATTGGCGGCAGCGCGACAACGAGCAATCTGGTCGATCTGGCAGCGTAATGCGGTGATCGAGAGAGAATGGGGAAGCCGGAGTGCGGTCCTGGATCAGCCGGTGCGTCTAGCGCGCAACCACCGCAAGCAGGGATGTTGCGGATTTCAGCAGCAGACGCGCTGCGGGTACCTGCGTAATCGCTTTATTGAGCGCTTTTGGCGGTGCCGCGTGCGATGGTTCAATACACGTCGCGGCGATAGCGCCCGCTGCCCAGCAGTTCCTGTCTGACATCGGCTCCGAGGATGCAATCCAGCGTGCGGTCGAGTTCGGGTGCCATGCCGCGCAGACTGCCGCAGACGTAGATGCAGGCATCTTGGTCGATCCAATGACGCAGGCGGTCGGCGGCGGCCGCCAGCGCGTGTTGGACGTAATGCGGTCGCTGTGGTTGATCGCGCGAGTAGACAAGCTCCAGGCGTTCGATCCAGCCGTCCTGATGCCACTGCTGCAGCTCGTCGGCATACAGCGCGTCGTGCGCGGCATTGCGTTCGCCGAACAGCAGCCAGTTGCGCCGCGCGCCGGCTGCGATGCGTGCACGCAGATGCGCGCGCAGACCGGCGATGCCGGTGCCATTGCCGATCAGCAGCATCGGCTGGTCGGGTGCGGGCGGGTGGAAGCCGGGGTTGCTGCGCAAGCGCAGCGCGATGGCTGCGCCGATCGGTGCATGGACGCAGAGCCAGCCGCTACCCAGCCCCAGGCTGCCGTCGGCGTGCCGATGCTCGCGTACCAGCAGTTCTGCATGGCCTTCCTCGGGAATGGATGCGAGCGAATAGTCGCGATGGGGCAGGGGGGCCAGGCGGCGCACCATTGCTTCTGCGTCCATTGTGGAACTGTCGCCTGCAGTTCTAGCTCCGCCTGTAGTCGCATCTGTATTCGTACCCACACCTCGGTCGCTTTTGACTCCGGCTTCTGCTTCCGCTTCTGCATCGGGGCTGGCACCGGCACCCACATCGATACCGAGAGCGGCACCGGTATCGACGGGAAGTTGCGCGCCGCCGAGCCAGTCGCGCAGGGGGCGGCCGTCGATCTGCTGCGCGCCATCGTAGTGGTTACGCCGCAGCCAGGACTCGACCGCATCCGGGGCATGACGCGGTGCGATCTCCGCGATATCGCCTGCGCTCCACTGCGGCAACGCGCCATCGCATGGCGTCAGGCGCAGTCGGTAAATCGGCGCACCCGCACTGCCGGGATTGACGTGGACACGTTCGCGTAGCTGCCAGGTGGTGTAGGTGGGCAGGCTCCAGTCGGGTTGCGTCGCCAGTGCGGGCGCCAGTTCCGCCAGACGGCGTTGCCAGTGCTGCAGGGCGTTGGGGTCAGCGTTATCGACCTCGATGCGCTCGAACAGGCGAGTGGCGCCGCGCTCCTGCAGGCGATCGTCGAGGCGTCGGCCGAACGCGCAGTAGTGCGCGTAACCACGGTCGCCAAGCGCCAGCACTGCGTACTGCACCGCCGTCAGATCCTGCGCGTGGTCGGCACGCCAGGCGCGCTCGGCGGCCTGCGCATGGTCGGGCGCATCGCCTTCGCCGGTGGTGCTGACGATGCACAGCAGCCGCGGCACGCGTGCGAGTTGACCGCTATCGACGGCTTCGATCGGCAGCGCATGCGCGCCGACGCCGGCCGATTGCAGCGCGGCAACGCTGCGTTGCGCCAGCTCACGCGCAAATCCGGTCTGGCTTGCCCAGATGATCAACACGCCGCTGGCGTCTGCGCGTTGTGCGTCGACACGCTTGCGGGCACGCAGCAGTACGACCGCGCACAGGCCCAGATACATTGCTAGGCCGAGCGCTGCCAGTTGCCAGCGATGCGGCGTGGGTGGGCTCCACCATGCGCCCTCATGCAGGCCGGCCAGCCAGCCGACGATGACCGCAAGCGCCAGCAGAGCCAGCCCGTTGCCCAGCCACACGCGTGAGGTGGTGTTGCTCATGACGCGGACAGGTGGCGTTCGAATGCCGGGCTCATCGATTCGAGCAGGATGCCGTCCTTGCGTGCCAGGAATCGCACGGCCAGTTCCGCCTTGCGCGCATGGGCAAGACCGGCATCGGCGCCAAGCACGGTCATCGCGGTGGCCCAGGCATCGGCCTGCATCGCATCGGGCGCGAGTACGGTGACCGCCGCAGGGGCATGCGGAACGGGCGCGCCGGTGCGTGGGTCGAGGGTGTGCGTATAGCGTGTGCCGTCGGCATCGAAGCGGTGCCAGCGATCGCCGGAGGTGGCGACCGCCAGGCCGTCCAGCGCCAGCACGCGTGGTGGCAGCGCGCTGCCGGCGTCTTCGTCGGGGGCGGATTCGACCAGCACGCGCCACGAGCTGGCATCGGGCTTGCGTCCGTAACCGAACAATTCGCCGCCGACCTCGATCAATGCACTGTCGATACCCGACTGCAGCAATGCGCGATGCACGCAGTCCACACCGAAGCCCTTGGCGATGCCGGACAGATCCAGCGCCGCTGCGTCCGGCTGCAGCACCCGCCTGCCATCCAGCTGCAGGCGTTGCCAGCCGCAACGCAGGCTCGCCAATGCGATCGCCTGCGCTTCCGGCACGCGCTGGCGCGTGCCGGAAGCGCCAAAGCCCCATAGCTCGACCATCGGGCCGACGGTGGGATCGAAGGCACCCTCGCTGGCCTGTGCGAACTCCAATGCTGCGCTCAGCACTGCGTGGAATTCGTCCGGCAGGTGGTGCCAGCTGCCTGCCGGTGCGCGGTTGTAACGGCTGATATCCGAATCGGCCTTCCAGGTACTCATCTGCGCGACCACGCGGTCCAGCGCGGCCTGGATGCACGCATGCAAGGGGTGCAGATCGCGTCCGCGCGGCGCCACCAGCTTCACGCTCCAGGTGGTGCCCATGCTGCGGCCGCCGAGCGTGGCAACGGCGTGGTCGGCGGAAGACGATGCGGGCATGGACGGGTCTTATGAGGACGGGGCGGCAGGACGCACGCTGTGTGCGCTCCTGCCGCGTGCCGGCAGATTACTGCGGCAATACTTCCAGGGTGGCGACATAGCCCAGGCGGCGCTGCTTGGCCTGCGGCAGCGAGGTCTTGGTGTCTTCGATGGTGGTTTCCAGCCAGTACATGCCCGCTTCCGGCCAGGTGACGCTGAAGCCGCCCTTCGCATCGGTCTTGAGCTTGATCTCGTTCTGCGCATTCCGGTAACGGGTGCCGCCGCGCACGACGTCGATCTCCAGCCCGGCGGCCGGTTTGCCATCCAGTTGCAGGGTGAAGTGCGCGGCTTCGCCGGCGACCAGATCGTTGGGGTGCGTCACCGGAATCAACTCGATGCCCTTGCCGCTGGGCTTGAACACGGTGTCCGTGGGTGCGCCGCGGGTGACGAAGGTTTCCACACGGTTGAGCGATTGCGAGACCTGCAGTTCCTTGGCGTTTTTCGGCACTTCGGTGGCGAAGCTGGTTTCGTTGCCACGCCAGCGCTTGGGTTTGCCGTCTTCTTTCCAGCTGGCGAACAGGCCTGCGTTGACGATGGCGAGCTTGTAGGTGCCGGGCTGGGTGAGCTGCAGGTCGAACACGCTGCGGTACTTGCCGGTGGCCGGGTTCTCCGGCTTGAGCGCGCTGCCATCGGGTGCGGTGATGCTCAGGTTGTCCAGTCGCAGCGGCACGTGATTGAAGTAGAACAGATCGTTGGAGACGGCAGCATCCACCGTGATCCACGGCGCGTCGCCAGCGATGACGGTCTGCGACGGCAGCAACCAGGCCTTGTGGGCGAGTGCGCTGAGCGGCAGGGTGGCAAGCAGGGCAACCAGGACGAGCGAACGTTTCATGACAACTCCTTGAAAGACGATGGCAACGATGGGTCACGTGTCTGATCAGCGCGAGACTGCGACGATGTTTGGATGCGTGGAAAACGATGGGTCTTGAGCGACAGACCTTGGTTCAATGCCCAGGGCGCACCTTGCACGACGACGCAAGGCGCGGTGCACGGCGCTGCGAACGCCAACGCAGCAGTCAGGGCTTTGCAACCAGGCTGATCGCACCGAGCTCGCTGCTGCCGCTGGCTTTGGCTGTCTGCGCGGACGTCGCCGGCCAGGTGAAAGGCAGCTTGACCAGTTCGCGGCCGCCAACTTCGCGTGCGGCTTCCACCACCAGCGTGTATTGCCCCGACGGCAGCGACTTCAATGCGCCCTTGCTATCGGAGAACGACAGCGCATGCGCGCCGGCCGGCCGGGTGGGGCCGGTGACGCCATCGACCGGCACGCTCAGGGTGCGGCCGCTCTTGCGCCACCACTGGCGCAGATCCGGCAGCCATTTGGTGCCGTGGCCTTCGGCGGTGTCCCTGGATTGATACCAGACCGCCAGATTGGCGGCGACCTTCTGATCTGCGCCTTCCAGCCAGACCGCAACATACGGGCGGTGGTACTCGGCGACGTTGAGCTTGGGGATTTCGACGTTGATGTCGAGTGTGGCGGCATACGCCGGCATGGCGAGCAGGCCGCTCAGGGCGATGGTCAGGGTGGCGCGCATGATCGTCTCCGGTAGAAAAGTCAGTGGATCAACAGCAGGGCAAGCAACAGCGGAATCAGCAGGCCAAGACCGACCAGCGGCCAGGTCATGCGCCGCTGCCGTGCATGCAGGTGGAGAAGGAACAGGCCGGTAATGCAGAACACCAGGCAGGCGATCGCAAAGACATCGATAAACCAGCCCCAGGCCGGCCCGGCGTTGCGGCCCTTATGCAGATCGTTGAGATAGGCGACCCAGCCGCGCGCAGTGCGTTCGTATTCGATCGCGCCGGTGCGGCGGTCCAGGCTCAGCCAGGCATCGCCGCCGGGGCGTGGCAGCGCGACATACACCTCGTCCGCCGACCATTCGCCGTTGCGCGTGCCGATGCTGATATCGAGCTCGCGCCCCAGCCATTGCGCCACGCGCGGCGGCAGCGGTGCATTACCGTCCTGACGCCGGCCCAGCGTCTGCAGCAGCGCGGGCGGCAGCGTCAGCGTGCGTTGTTCGGTCGATGGGCTGGCTTCGATGCGCGCGGCGTGATTCAAGGTCAGCCCGGTGACGGTGAACAACAGCATGCCGATCAGGCACAGCGCCGAGCTGATCCAGTGCCACTGATGCAGCATGCGCAGCCAGAAGCCGCGGCGCTGCTGCGCGCTGGCGAGGTGAGCGTGGTCTGTGGTCGACATGCTGCGCTCAGGCCACGTCTGCGGGGACGCAAGGCTGCAGTTGCCGCTGCCGTGCAGCCACCTCGTGCAGCAAGGCGCGCAGGCGCGGATGGCGCGCGCCGGCCAGCAGTGGTGCGAGCTGTTGCAAAAAGCCGGCGTGGCCACCTGCGATGGCGCGGCGCATCCATGTCTCGGCCTGATCCAGCTCGTCGCTGTCGGCAAGCAGGGTGGCGTAGCCGGCCTGGCCGCGGAAATCGCCCGCTTCGGCAGAGCGGCGGTACCACACGCATGCGGCCAGAGGGTCTGCAGCGCAGGCCAGGCCCTGGTCGAGATAGCGCGCCAGGAAGTTCATCGACTTGGCATGTCCGGCTTCGGCCGCGCGGTGGTACAGCGCCAATGCCTGCGCGTGGTCCTGCGCCACGCCGCGCCCGGAGGCGTACATGTGCGCCAGGTTGTACATGCCCCATGCCAGGCCATGTTCGGCGGCGCGGCGATACCACAGCACGGCCAGCACCGCGTTGATGGCGGTTCCGAACCCGAGCTCATGGCAGCGGCCCAGCTGGTTCATCGCCTCCGCACACCCTGCGTTGGCGGCCACTTCGTACCACAGCATCGCTGCAGCCGGATCTGCGGCAATGCCGCGTCCTTCGGCGTACATCTGCGCGAGCAGTAATTGTGCGCCTACGTCATGGTTCGCAGCGGCTTTGTGCAAGCGCGCACGTGCCTGTTCCGGCTGCGTGCGCAGCAACGCGCTCAGCTGCGCGATGTCCAGCGCCGGCTCAGACATCGGCCCATTGCCGCAGCAGGTTGTGATACACGCCGGTGAGCTGGATCAATGAGGGATGCCCGGGCGTGTCCTGGGTGAGGCGGCGGATCGAGACATCCAGCTCGAACAACAGGCGGCGCTGCGCAGCGTCGCGCAGCATGCTTTGTGCCCAGAAAAAGCACGCCACGCGCGCGCCACGTGTGACCGGCATGACCCTGTGCAGACTCGTGCCCGGATAGATCACCAGATGCCCGGCCGGCAGCTTGACCGACTGCGTGCCGTAGGTGTCTTCGATGACCAGCTCGCCACCGTCGTAGCTGTCCGGGTCGCTGAGAAACAGCGTGGCGGAGACATCGGTGCGCACCGCTTCGGCGCCGCCACGACTGCGGTCGTACCGCACCGCGTTGTCCACGTGATAGCCGAACGACTGCCCGCCGCTGTAGCGATTGAACAGTGGCGGATAGATCCTGCGCGGCAACACTGCCGAAAAGAACGTGCTGCTGCGTGCGAGTGCCTCCAGCACCAGCGCGCCGGCCTCGCGTGCAACGGCGCTGTCTTCGGGCAACTGCGCGTTGTCCTTGGCCTGTGCCGACTGGTGACCGGCGGTGATGCGACCGTCTGCCCAGTCGGCCACGTCCAGCTGCGCGCGCAGCTGGCTGAGTTGCGCGGGGCTGAGCACATCGTGGATGGGCAACAACATGCAGTGGTCTCCACGTCGCCGCGCAGCGCGCACGGCGTGCCTGAGGGTTAGAAGCTGAAGGTGGCGTTCAACACTGCCGAGCGGCCGTCACCCGGCAACGCCCAACCGCTGCCCGCCGTGACGGTTCCTGCGGCGTTGACGGTGAGGTTGTTGCGGATGCTGGTGTAGTACTCCTTGTCGAACAGGTTGTTGACGTTCAACTGCAGGCTGAGCCACGCATTGACGCGCAGGCCGACCATGGCGCGATGCACCCAATAGGCGTCGGTCTTGCGGTAGACCGCGGTCGAGGTGTTGTTCGGATAGAAGCTGCCCTGATAGTTGACGCCGTAGCCGAAGGTCCATTGGTTGAGCTGGTAGGTGGTCCAGAGATTGCCTGCGTTACGCGGTGTCTGCACCAGTTCGCGCCCGGCGATGGGGTCGCCTGTCAGGCTGGCGGTGCGATTGGACACGCTCTGCAGCACTTCGCTGTCCAGGAAGGTGTAGTTGGCGAAGATGGACCAGCGCTCGGTCAGGTAGCCGGCCGCGCCCAGCGCAATGCCGTCCACACGTGCCTTGCCGTCCAGTACCTGCTCGGGGACCAGCGGGTCGCCGCTGTTGACCTTGTAGTTCTCGCGTTCGTTGCGGAACACCGCGGCGGTCAACGCCAGGCGCTCGTCTAACACATCCCACTTGCCGCCCAGTTCGAGATTGACCGCGGTTTCCGGTTCGACATTGCAGTTGGCACCCACGGTGGAGGTGGCAATCGGCGTGCACGAGCCGTTGACCGAGGCCTTCGATGGCGTCTTCGCATTTGCATAGGACAGATACAGGCTGGCGTTGTCGACCGGCTTGAACACCAGTCCGGCGCGATAGGAAAACAGATCGTCCTTGCTGCCGGCCGGGAAGCCTGCGGCCACGCCGGTGATGCCGCCGGTGGCGTTGACGGTATAGGTGGTGGTGTCGCCTTCGTTGTGCTCGTAGCGGCCGCCCAGGTTGAGCATCCATTGCTCGTTGAACTGCAGCGTGTCGAACAGGTACACCGCCTGGTTGGTCAGGCTGCCCTTGCTGCGGCCGGTGCGGAAATAGTGCTGCGGGCCGGTCCAGATGTTGTACGGGTTGTCGAACGACTGCAGCGGATAGGTGATGCCGGTAGTGGAGCCGTCGGCGTTGCGGAAGAGCGAACCGCTATCGAGTTCGAAGTCTTCCTTGCTGAAGGCGACGCCGGCGACCACGCGATGTTCGATTGCACCGGTGTGCAGCGTGGCGGTCAGATCGGTTTGGCTATGTGCGATGAAGTTTTCGGTGTCGCGCACCAGTCCGCGTGGCCCGCTGTTGGGGTTCCAGGTCGACGGCGGCTGGCCCACGCACGCGCGGCCGGTGTAGGCGTTGGTGTTGTTGGGCAGGCACCAGGTGCCCTCAGGTGCGGTGGCGGTGGTGCTCTGATCCACGCGCTGCAAGCGCGCCAGGCTGCGCAGTTTGACGTTGTCGTCGAAGTCCATTTCCAGCACGCCGGTGAGCATGTCCACGTCGATCTCCTGACGCGACACATTGCGATAGCCGTAATAGGTTTCGCGGTCCACGCCCGGCAACGGGCCATCGTTGAACGGGCTGAGCGCGAACGGCACGCCGTATTGCGGCAGGTTGTTGTCGTGCTGGTGCAAGTAGCTCAGCGTAAAGCGCGTGTCCGAACCCAGGCCGAAGGCCACCGACGGCGCAACGCCCCAACGGTGACGGAATTCTTCGTCGCGGCCCGGCACGTCCTGGGTGTGGCCCATCGCATTCAAGCGCACGGCGGTGCCGTTTTCGAAGTCGTAATTGCTATCGGCCGTGAGGCGGCCGTAACGGTCGCTGCCGCCGCCGATCATGACGTTGGTGAAGTTGCCCTGGCCGGCGCTCTTGGTGACCAGGTTGATGTTGCCGCCCACCGAGCCTGCGCCGGACATCGCAGAGTTGGCACCGTTGATGAGCTCGACGGATTCGAGGTTGAAGGTGTCGCTGCGGCTGTACTGCGCGCTGTCGCGCACGCCGTCGGTGGTGATGTCGCTGCTGGCAGTGAAGCCGCGCAGGTTGATGCTGTCGCCGTAGCCGCCACCGCCTTCGCCCGCGCCGAAGGTGATGCCGGGTAGGGTGCTGAGCACATCGCGCAGCGACAGCAGATTCTGCTGGTCCATGGTCTGCTTGGTGACCACGGTGATTGTCTGCGGCGTGTCGCGCAGGGCTTCTGTGTACTTGGGCGAAGACGGCTTCTGCGCACGTTCCTGCTGCACCCGGATCGCATCCAGATCCACCGCCCCTGGGGGCGCCGACACATCGTCGGGCTGGGCGAAAGCGGGAGCGGACAGCGTCAGCAACACGGCCGAAGCGAGCGGGGAAATGCTAGGGGTCATGAAAAGTCTCAAGGAGGATGCGAGGCTCCCACCTGGCGATGGCTTGGCGGATGCGGGATGGAATGCGTGGGTGCTGCGCCGGCTAACCCGAAGCGCTGCGCCGACAGTCGCCCGAGCCAGGCAAGCCGAGGCGCTGCGCAAGGGCGCGCAGGCGAGGCGAACGAGCGGGGCAGGCGTCGAGCAGAGCTGGGTGCATGGGATCGCAGGCAGGCCAGTTGTTAAGAAGGCTTTAAGGATGCGATCTTAAATGCAAATCATTCTTCTTTGCAATATCTGCCAGTCGGTGGCAGACGCTGCGATGTGTGGCGCCGTGCAGCGGCACCGTCGCTGCAACGCGCCCGCTTCAACGATCGTCGCGGGTCCAGATGCCGTCGTGTTCACGCTTGACCGGGAACTTGGGCACGGCCGTATAGGCAGGCGCGCACAGAGGGCGGCCGTCGCGGATATCGAAGCGCGCGCTATGCAACTGACATTCGATGGTGCCGGCTACCGGATCGAAGCTGCCAGGCGACAGCTCGTAGTCTTCGTGGCTGCAGCGGTCTTCCAGCGCGTACAAGGCGCCATCGAGGTTGAACACCACGATCGGCGTATCGGTGACCTCGTCCCAGACGGTCTGCATTTCACCGGGCAGCAGCGCATCGCTGGCACAGACAAAGGTCCAGGTGTCGCTCACGGGGTTGGCCCGTTCAACTGCTTTTCCAGCACTTCAAAACGCAGATCCTGGCGCAGCGGAATGCCGAAGCGCTCGTCGCCATACGGGAAGGGTTTGACGATGCCGGTGCGACGATACCCGCGCCGTTCGTAGAAGGCGATGAGTTCATCGCGCACATCGATGACGGTCATGCGTAGCACCGGCAGCTGCCATTGGCGATGTACAAGGCGCTCGGCTTCGGCCAACAGCGTCTTGCCGAGCCCGCTGCCCTGCAACGAAGGATCCACCGCAAACATCCCGAAGTACCCGGCGCCGTGGTCATCGGCAATATGCGCACAGGCCACCAGACGCTCATCCTGTTCGACCACCAGCACCAGGCTGCGTTCGCGCAGGATATCGTCGCGCAGCACGGCCGGATCGATACGCGCACCCTCGAGAATATCTGCCTCGGTGGTCCAGCCCACGCGGCTGCTGTCGCCGCGATAGGCCGAAGTCACCAGCAGGACGAGGGCGTCGATGTCAGCGACGGTAGCGGTGCGGAAAGTGGTGGTCTGCATGGAGACAGTTTAATCGGGAATGGGGAATGCGGAATGGGGGAAGCGCTGCGCTGCTCGATGAGCCGTGTTCCATACATCGCATGTCACCGGCGTTCGGGAGAACCGCTCTTTCGATTCTCCATTCCCGATTCCCATCAGCCCAACAGTCGACGCACCTTCACCAACGCGGCGACGAAGCGCTCGATTTCGTCGTGCGTGTTGTAGAACGCCAGTGACGCGCGGCAGGTGGCGGCGACACCGTAGTACTGCAGCAGCGGATGCGCGCAGTGTTGGCCAGAGCGCACCGCGACGCCTTCCAGGTCGAGCAGGGTGGCCAGATCGTGCGCGTGCGCACCGTCGATCAGGAACGACACCACCGCGGCCTTGTCGGGCGTGGTGCCGAAGATGCGCAGGCCATCGATGCGTTGCAGTTCTTCGGTGAAGTGGGCGAGCAGTTCGGCTTCGCGTGCTTCCACGTGCGCCAGGCCGATCGATTCCAGGTAATCCACTGCCGCACCCAGGCCGACGAAACCGGCGATGTTGGGCGTGCCGGCTTCGAACTTATGCGGCGCATCGTTGAAGACGGTGTTCTCGAAGCTGACTTCCTTGATCATCTCGCCGCCGCCAAGAAACGGCGGCATCGCCTGCAGATGCTCGCGACGTGCCCACAGTGCGCCGGTGCCGGTGGGGCCGCACATCTTGTGCCCGGTGATGGCGTAGAAATCGCAGCCGATGCTGGCCACGTCGATGCGCCGATGCGGTGCCGCCTGCGAGCCGTCCACCATGGTGACGATGCCGCGCTTACGCGCTTCGCGGCAGATCTCGCGTACCGGGTTGACCGTGCCCAGCACGTTGGACACGTGGGTGATCGCCAGCAGTTTGACGTCAGGTGTCATCGCCTTGCGCAAGCCATCCAGATCCAACGCGCCATCGGGCGTGATTTCGGCCACGCGGATGGTGGCGCCGGTACGCTGGGCCACCAGCTGCCACGGCACGATGTTGGCATGGTGCTCCATGCGCGAAATCAGGATCACATCGCCGGCGCCCAGCCGCGGCAATGCCCACGAATACGCCACCAGATTGATCGCGAAGGTGGTGCCGCTGCACAGCACCAGCTCATCGGCGCGGACGTTGAGAAAACGCGCCAGTTTGTTGCGCGCTCCCTCGAACGCGTCGGTCGCCTCGCTGCCGAGCGCATGCACGGCACGGCTTACGTTGGCGTTCTGGCGGCGGTAGAACTCGTCGGTGGCGGCAATCACCTGCAGCGGCTTCTGGCCGGTGTTCGCGTTGTCGAAATAGATCAGCGGCTTGCCATGCACCTGCCGCATCAGCAGCGGGAAATCCAGGCGCACGCGGTCCCAGTCGGGCGTTGCGCTGGGCGGAACGGCGGACACGTTCATGCCACGCCCGCCGAATTCAATGCACGGTCCAGTTGCAGCGCCAGCACGGCGCTCAAGGCGGGCGGCAGCACGCGCAAGGGTTCGTGACAGAACGCGGCACTCAGCAGGCGTTGCGCCTGTTCCTGCGGCAAGCCGCGCGAGCGCAGGTAGAACAAGGCGTTGTCGTCGAGCTGGCCCACCGTGGCGCCATGCGCGGCTTGTACCTCGTCGGCATCGATCACCAGCACCGGCTGGGTGTCGATTTCGGCATTGGACGACAGCAGCAGATTCTTGTTGGACAGTCGTGCATCGGTGCCGTCGGCGCCTGCGCGGATGCGGATGCCACCATGGAAGACCACGCGGCTGCGGTCCGCGCCCACACCGCGCCATACCAGTTCGCAGGCGGTGTCGCGCGCGATGTGCTCGATGCCCAGCCGCGTGTCCACATGCCGGCGGCCGTTGCCGAGCAGCACGCCATTGGCGGTGAGCTGGGCGTTGTTGCCTTCCAGGCGCACGTTGAACTCGTGCCGCGACAGGCCGGCACCCAGCTCCAGGTCCACGCGCTGGTAGCGCGCGTCGCGCGCCAGCACCGCGTCGGTGCGCAGCAGCGACGTCGCATGTGCGCTGCCGGCCTGCACGCGCGCGTGCGACAGCGCTGCGCCCTGTGCCAGATGCACGTGCATCACGCTGTTCTCCAGATGGGCGGCGTCGCCGACATGCAGGTGATGCTCGATTACCTGCAGCGCAGCGCCGGCACGCAATTCGATCAGATGGCGGTGATGCCACGACAGATCCTGCTCGCCGGCCACGCCGACGAACACCAAATGCAGTGGCAGCTCGATCCGCGCGCCGGCATGCACGCGCACCAGCACGCCTTCGTCGGCAAGCGCGGCATTCAGGCGCGCAAAGACCTCGTCGCTGCCGTCGAAGCGGCGGCCCAGTAACTGCTGCGCCTGGTCGCTTGCGGCCAACGATGCAGACAGCGTGTCCAACTGCACGCCTTCCGGCAACGTGGACAGATCGCTGAGCGCTTCGGACGGGCGGCCATTGACCAAGACCAGGCGCGGCGATGGGATATCGTCCAGCGCGGCCGCATCCACCAGCGTCGGGACCAACGGGGCGGGCTGAAAGCTGCGCCGTTCCAGCTGCCGCAACGAGGTGTATTTCCAGGCCTCGGCACGTGGGCCGGGCAGGCCGGTCTGCAGGGCGGCATCGAGCTCGGCGCGGCGTGCATCACTGCCGCTGAACCCGCGCGCCAGGGAGTCAAGCAGGGCACTCATCAGGCGGCAACCTCGGGCACGACGCGGTCTTTCAGGAAGTGATAACCGTGCTTTTCCAGTTCCAGCGCCAGTTCCGGGCCGCCGCTCTGTACGATACGGCCCTCGGCCAGCACATGCACCACGTCCGGCTTGATGTAGTCGAGCAAGCGCTGATAGTGGGTGATGACCAGGAACGACCGCTCGGGCGAACGCAGCGCGTTGACGCCGTCGGCCACGCTCTTGAGCGCATCGATATCCAGGCCGGAATCGGTCTCGTCCAGAATGGCGAGCTTGGGCTCGAGCACGGCCAGCTGGAAGATCTCGTTGCGCTTCTTTTCCCCGCCAGAGAACCCTTCGTTGACGCCGCGATGCAGCAGCTCGTCCTTCAGATGCAGCACGGCCAGCTTCTGCCGCACCAGCTTGAGGAACTGCATCGAATCCAGCTCGTCTTCGCCACGCGCCTTGCGCTGCGCGTTCAGCGCGGCGCGCAGGAAATAGGTGTTGTTGACGCCGGGAATTTCCACCGGGTACTGAAAGGCCAGGAACAAGCCAGCGGCGGCGCGTTCTTCCGGCGGCAGGTCGAGAAGATCCTTGCCGTCGAACTGCACGCTGCCTGCGCTGACCTCATAGCCGTCTCGACCGGCCAGTACATTGCCCAGCGTGGACTTACCCGCGCCATTGGGACCCATGATGGCGTGCACCTGGCCGGGCTGGATGTCCAGCGACAGGCCCTTGAGGATGTCTTTGCCGGCGATGCTGGCGTGGAGGTTGTTGATTGTGAGCATGGGATTTTCCATCAGATTCTTTTAGCCCCTCTCCTACCGGGAGAGGGGTTGGAGTGAGGGTCGGCGCGAAGCGTCTCCTAAGATTTGGGTGCGCGAGGCTTCGCTCGTACCCTCATCCGGCGCTGCGCGCCACCTTCTCCCGGAGGGAGAAGGGTCGACGCGTCAGCCGACCGAGCCTTCCAGCGAGACTTCCAGCAGCTTCTTGGCTTCCACTGCGAACTCCATCGGCAGTTCGCGGAACACCTGCTTGCAGAAGCCGTCGACGATCAACGACACCGCATCTTCCTGGCTGATGCCACGCGCGCGGCAATAGAAGAGCTGGTCGTCGCTGATCTTGGAGGTGGTGGCCTCGTGTTCGACGGTGGCGCCCGGGTTCTTCACCTCGATATAGGGAAAGGTGTGAGCGCCGCACTGTTTGCCGATCAACAGCGAATCGCATTGCGTGTAGTTGCGTGCACCATCGGCATTGCGGTCCACCTTGACCTGGCCGCGATAGGTATTTTGGCCACGCCCGGCGCTGATGCCCTTGCTGACGATCTTGCTCTTGGTGCGCTTGCCGATGTGGATCATCTTGGTGCCGGTGTCGGCCTGCTGACGATGGTGGGTCAGCGCGACCGAATGGAATTCGCCCACCGAATCGTCGCCAATCAGCACGCACGACGGGTACTTCCAGGTGATCGCAGAGCCGGTTTCGACCTGGGTCCAGGTCACCTTGCTACGCGCGCCACGGCATTCGGCACGCTTGGTGACGAAGTTGTAGATGCCGCCGCGGCCTTCCTCATCGCCCGGGTACCAGTTCTGCACGGTCGAGTACTTGATTTCTGCATCTTCCAGCGTCACCAGCTCGACGACCGCCGCATGCAGCTGGTTCTCGTCGCGCATGGGCGCCGTGCAGCCTTCCAGATAGGAGACGTAGGCCTTGTCTTCGCACACGATCAAGGTGCGCTCGAACTGGCCTGTATGGCCGGCATTGATGCGGAAATAAGTGCTCAATTCCATCGGGCAACGCACGCCCTTGGGGATGAACACGAAACTGCCGTCGGAGAACACGGCCGAGTTGAGTGCAGCGAAATAGTTGTCGCCCACCGGCACCACGCTGCCCAGGTACTGCCTGACGATCTCCGGGTGTTCCTTGATGGCCTCGGACATCGAACAGAAGATCACGCCTTTTTCGGCCAGTTCCTTGCGGAAGGTGGTGCCGACCGAGACCGAATCGAACACTGCATCGACGGCGACGCCGGCCAGCTTGGCGCGCTCGTGCAACGGCACGCCCAGCTTGTCGTAGGTGTCCAGCAATTCCTTGGGCACCTCGTCCAGCGAGGCGTATTTCGGGCCCTTGGGCGCGGAGTAATAGCTCAGCGCCTGGAAGTCGATCGGCGAGATCTGCAGTTTCGCCCACTCCGGCATCGGCATCTTCAGCCAATGGCGATAGGCCTCAAGACGCCAGTCGGTCATCCATTGCGGCTCGTCTTTCTTGGCCGACAACGCGCGGATGACGTCTTCGTCCAGGCCGGGCGGGAGCGAGTCCGATTCGATTTCGGTGATGAAGCCGGCGTCGTAACGTCGACCCAACCGTTCGAGGATCTGCGCGTTCTGTGGAGGAGCAAGTTCGGTGGCCATTGGGCTGCCTACAGGTCAGGTGGTCGCGACGCGTGCGGCGATGGAACGCCGACGGGTGTCGCCAGGGAGAGAAAGGGGCTGCAACATCTGCGCAAGCGTGACGCGACGCAAGGCATCGCCGACCACGTCGTTGATCAGGCGCCAGTTCGAACGCACGCCACAGCGCTGCGCGATACCGCATTGGCTGTGGTCCTGGCTGCATTCGGTGATCGCCAACGGACCTTCCATCGCTTCGACGATCTCCACCAGGGTGATGTCGCTGGCGGCGCGCGCAAGTCGGTAGCCGCCGTGCACGCCGCGCAAACCTTCAACCAGGCCTGCCTGCGACAACGGCTTGAGAATCTTGCTGACAGTCGGCGCTTCCAGACCGGCCTGTTCGGCCAGCTCGCTTGCGCTGAGCACCTGATCGCAGCGTGCCGCCAGGACGGTCAGCACGACGGTGGCGTAATCGGTGAGTTTGGTGACGCGCAACATGGGGAAGACGAAATCCGAAAGCGGACCGAAATTGTACTCTTTCCAGTAAGGCAGGGCCAACGGCGCGGTTCAGCCGCCGGCAAGCGTGGCCCGTTGCGGTCCACGCTGCGCTTGTGCTTGGCGCATTGGCGCGCTGCGGTCACAATGAGCGGCCCCATCACTGGACCCCTACATGTCGCGCAAAGTTGCCGCCCGCAAGTCTCGTATCCACGGCAATGGCATGTTCGCCCTCGCCCCGCTACGCAAGGGCGAGCGCATCATTCAGTACAAGGGGCGGCTGCGCACGCATGCCGAAGTGGATGCCGACGACACCGGCGACGTGGAGAGCGGGCATACCTTCTTGTTTACGCTCAGCGACGACTACGTGCTGGATGCCAACTACGAAGGCAATGTCGCGCGCTGGATCAACCATAGCTGCGATCCCAATTGCGAAGCGGTGATCGAAGAAGCCGAGGGCGACGACCGCCGCAAGGACAAGATCTTCATCGAGGCCAAGCGCGACATCAAACCCGGCGAAGAGCTCACCTATAACTACGGCATCACCCTTGCCGAGCGTCACACGCCACGCCTGAAGAAAATTTGGGAATGCCGCTGCGGCTCGAAGAATTGCACCGGAACGATGCTGCAGCCCAAGCGTTGAGCATGAAGGTGGCGTCAGGCGCTGACGCCACGCACACATCGGTTCACAGGTGCGCAACGGCGCGCTTTCTAGGTTTGGGCTTCTTTTTTAAGAGGAGCCTCCGCATGTCTTATTCGCTTACAGGCAAGACGGTTGCCGTGCTGGCCACCGATGGCTTCGAGCAATCCGAACTGACCGAGCCCAAGCGCCTGCTGGAAAGTTGGGGTGCCAAGGTCGAGGTGATCGCGCCAGGCGACAGCGCACAGATTCGCGCCTGGAATCACACAGATTGGGGCGATTCGGTAGCGGTCGATCGGCAGTTGGAACAGGCAACAGCCGAATCCTACGACGCACTGGTATTGCCTGGCGGGGTGCTCAATCCCGATACGCTGCGCACCGATAAGCAGGCAATCGCGTTCATTCGCGCGTTTTCGACCGCACAAAAACCGGTGGCGGCGATCTGCCATGGGCCGTGGCTGTTGCTCGAAAGCGACTTGGTCCGCGACCGCGAGGTCACCTCATGGCCGTCGGTCAAGACGGACCTGATCAATGCCGGCGCGCGCTGGCAGGATGCCGAAGTGGTGGCCGATGGCCAGCTGATTACCAGCCGCAAACCGGACGACATTCCTGCATTCGCCGCGGCAGTGGCCAAGGCCTTGGCTGCATAGGCTCTTCACTGGCCAGTGTCAGCTCGAAACAAGAAGGCCCGGCGCAGGTGCGTCGGGCCTTTCCATCTGGAGTGGTGCGTGGGTCGCGCCATCGACGCCAACCCAGGCGGGCCTACTTCCCGGACAGCGCTGCTGCGGGCACCATCTGCTCGATGTTCTGGTTGAAGTTGACCGCCACCCGCCCGTTCTGGATGCCGACCGATTCCACCTGCACCGCACCCATCACGGACGCAATCGCCGGATCGATTCGGTAGATCGGTTCCTTGCGCGCGTAGTCGGCCAGCCAGGTATTGAGCAGCTGCCGCGTGCTGTGGTCGAGCTTTGCGCCCGCGTGGGCGGGGCGGAAGTCGTCGATGCTGGGTTGGTCGAGATAGAAGCCCTGCTTGGCCACGTCGTAGCGCAGTGCGCTCGTCAAGGTCACATTGCCGACCGGTGCAGGAGCGCCGCCCGCGGTCGCCACGGCAAGATCGAACGCCATCTTGAGCCGATCGCCTGGCGGCAACGATAGCGCCGGGTTGCTGACCGTCATTGCGATCAGCCCACCCAGCGTGTCGTGTGTCTGCGGGAAGCGGCCACCCAGATACTGCTGCAGGTCGCTGGCCTGCACGCTGATCTGTTTTCCCTGGATCTGCGGTGCGGCCCAGGCGCTGGTGATGGGCATTGCCAAGGCGAGGGCGAGCATGGATCCGGCAAGCGAACGCAGTTTCATCGGGTGACTCCGGCAACAGGTGACATCACCTTAGTCGGCGCCGGTGAACCACGGGTTAGCGCAACACCGGTCGCAGCGTGGCCGAATAGATTTCCCAGCCATCGCTACCGGCGCGGGGTTGCAGCCGGTATGCGCCCACCAGGCGTTGCGTGCCGGTGGTGGTGCGTACCGTCAATTGCACCGGCACTTCGATACGCTGTGGCGGCTGCGCCTGATCCAGCGCAATGGGCGGGTCGTTGTTGATGCGTATCGATTGGATGTTGGCGATGGCACGCAAGGCAGCGTCGTCCGGCACCGGGGCAGGGCGGCCGCCGGTCCATAAGGCATCGGCCTGCGCGCGCGCCGCTCCCGGCAACGCGCCGAGGTAACGTTGAACGGTGGCGCTTGCTTGGGCGTAGCTGGCCAGCGCAAGAGCATCGGTGGGATCGGATGCAGGGGCAGGTGCTGCGGTCGTGGTGCCGGCAGTGCCCTTATCGAGCGGGCGCGATGCGCTCGCAGCATGCGTCGCCGGCGCGTCGTTTGCCTGCGGATCGCCAGTGCGATGACAGCTGCAACCAGAAAGTGCGGCTGCGACAACGAGCATTCCCATCCAGCGCATGGCGCGTCCCCATCCCCGAGGTGCGCAGTGTAGCGGGTACGTGCGGCGATGCGTCTTCAGGCGCCGGTGGCGGGGTGCACGCGCTGCAGGCGTTCCAGCAGCAGCTGCAGTTTGGGACGCAATGCGTCCAGTGCATCGCTGGGCTGGGCGCGTGGGCGGGCCGCCAGGTCTTCCAGCAATTGCGAGCCTACGGTCAGTGCCGCGCATTCGTCGCTGCTCAGATCGCGGCGCAGGTGTAGTTCTTCGAGCAGCCGCATCCAGTCGGCGCGCGAACGTTGTTCGAATTCGATGGTGCAACGGTCGTCACAAGGGCGGCCGTCGTTTTCGATAGGCGTGACCGTGATGCGATAGCGTTTGCGGGACATATGGGTCGCGTCGTTCTGGGCTGTGCTCACCATAGGCGCAGGACGCAACCGTCTCGATAGGGTGGCCCATGACGCAGTGTTCCAACGTGCTCAGTTTGCTGGCTGTGCGGCGGATTTGCGCAGAAGCGGCAGCGGATCGTACGCACCGTTGCGTCCATAGACACCATAGTGCAGGTGTGGCGGCGTGCCGCGCGCATTGCCGGTGGTGCCGACCTTGCCAAGCAGGGTGCCGGGCTCGACCACATCGCCTACTGCTAGGCCGGCAGCCCAGTCGTCAAGATGCGCGTAGTAATGCCGTTCCATCGCCGGACCCAGGAGCCAGACCTGTTTTCCGCCCAGGCCCTGGTCGCGGATGGCGCTGACCACGCCGCGCGTTGCCGCCACCACCGATGTACCGCGTGGCGCGAAGATATCCACGCCCGCGTGCGTGCGGTCGCGGCCACGGGGTGCGCCAAAGGTGTCGGCAATCTGTCGCGCACGCACGCCTTCCACCGGCACATGCAACTGCGCAGGCGGCGGCATTTGCGACAGCTCCCAGCTGGTACGGAGCTGATGGGGGATCGGCAGCTGCCAGGCCCAGCGCGCGGCCACCGCCAGCACGCACAACAGTGCAATGGAGACAACAGTGCTGCGCAGCCGACGCGCGCGGCTAGGTGTGGAGACTCGGTGTGGTGGCGATGGCGGGGTGTTCGACGGACCGGTCACAGGCACCTGCAGATGGCGAATCAGCATGCAGGGTAGGGCAGTGCCGATGAGCGGTATGTGCTGCACATCGCGGCGCGATGGCAAAAAAAAGACGGCCCGAGGGCCGTCTTCGTGACACCGGAGACGTGCTGGATTAGAGCGCCGCGTCCTTCAACCTCTTCATCATGCGGGACTTGAGCTTGGTGGTCGCCGGCTTGGCGGCGAAGATCTGCTCTTCCTTGGTGAACGGGTTGATGCCCTTGCGCTTCGGCTTGGCCGGCACGTGCACGGTGGTCAGCTTGAGCATGCCCGGGATGGTGAAGGTGCCGACGCCCTTCTTGCTCAGCGAGGCGTGTGCGGTGGCTTCCAGCGACGCCAGCACGGCGCGGACGTCCTTCGGAGCCAACTGGGTGCTTTCGGCAATGTGCGCGACCAGGCCGGTCTTGCTCAGTGCTTCCTTGATCGGCTTGGGCGCAGCGGACTTGGCAGCAGCGGCCTTGGCCGGCTTTGCGGTCTTGGTCGCGGCGACCTTTTTCACTGCCTTCTTGGGGGCAGCCTTCTTAGCGGCGGTTTTTGCCATGAGTGATGTGTTCCGTATTCGTTGGTGGTGTTGGGTCTGCCGACCCAGTCGGCAACGCGAAATGTAGGGCAACTGCTGCGCGTCGCCAATAGGTAAACGATGAAACAGCACGAAAAAAGCATCTTTCGACGGGGATTCGTTCACCAGCGGCAGAAAAAACGTACAAAACGCATCGGCTTGCCCGCGCCATGCGCACGTTCGCTGCAGGTCTGACGCATAGCAGCAGATCGTTTGCGCGGGCAACGGCCGCACCGCGCATCCGTGGGGGCGACGCAACGAGCCGATAAGGTCAACCTTTTCGGGGATGCATGGAACAGAACCACGCGCCGTCGAGATGGCTGCCATCGATTGCAAACGTGGGCGCACGCTCCATGTACGGGAATGGAGCGGTTTCGGGGCGGTATGCAGCCTTTGGCTTTGTATTGCCCTGCATCCACCTTGCGGTGATCAAGGCGCGGGCGCGGCGGTTTGCGCAGACGTTCGAATCGTTTTCGTCTTGCCATGCGCGCCGCGCGAAGGGGCTGCGCGATGCGCGACATGCAGACCCGCCGCGTTTCAATCAGTCGTTGGCGGCCGATAAACTGCGGCCGCGTTCGGTCGCTGCGGCAATGGCCTGGGCGGTGAGGGCCTCAAAGCCGCCGGCCTGGAACGTCTCGATGGCGGCATGGGTCGTGCCGTTGGGCGAGGTCACGCGGCGACGCAGGACCTCCGGTGCTTCGCCCGATTCGGTGAGCATGCGTGCGGCGCCGAGCAGCGTTTGCAGCACCAACGTACGCGCGGCTGCGGCGGGCAGGCCCTGCGCTTGCGCGGCAGCTTCCATCGCTTCGGCCAAGAGAAAGACATAGGCCGGTCCGCTGCCGGAGACGGCGGTCACCGCATCCATCTGCGCTTCGTCGTCGATCCAGACGGTGACGCCGGCGCTGTCCAGTAGTTGGGTCGCCTGTTGGCGTTGCGCTGCGGACACGCGCGCGTTGGCGTACAGCCCGGTGACACCGGCGCCGAGCAGGGCGGGGGTGTTGGGCATGGCACGAACCACGGCGATATCTCCGCCAGACCAGCGCTGCAGCTGCGTTGCGGTGATGCCGGCAGCGATGGAAACCAGCAGCGGTTGTTGGGCCTGCGCGAGATCGGCCAGTTGCGCGCACACCATTGGCAGGACCTGAGGCTTGACCGCCAAGACCCAGGTCGTCGTCGCGTCGACAGCGGCGCGCGCATCCTCGACCACCTGCACGCCGAAGTCGCGCGCCAAGGCTGCGCGCAGATCGGCCACCGGCTCGGCCACGCGGATGCTGGCAGCCGGCGTACCCTGCCGGATCAGCCCGGCGATCAAGCTACGCGCCATGTTGCCGCCGCCGACGAAGGCGATGGACGTCGTAGCGGAAGACGAGGGCGAGGACGAAGCCGGTGTGTTCATTGCAGCACCTTGGTAAGACGAGTCGATGTGGGAGGCGATGCGATCAGGCAGCGGCGTCCGGCGCCTGACCGCGCGCGCCGAACAACGCCGTGCCCACCCGCACCATGGTGGCGCCGGCCGCGATCGCTTCGGCGAAATCCGAGCTCATGCCCATCGACAAGGTGTCCACCTGCCGATGACGGGCTTGCAGCTGCTGGAACAGTGCCTGCATGCGCGAAAACGCAGCCTGGCGTCGTGCCTGATCCGGGAACGGGGCAGGGATCGCCATGAGTCCGCGTAGCTGCAAGCGTGGTTGTAGGGCGATCGCTTCGGCCAGGCTGTCGATCGCGTCGGGCGCGCATCCATGCTTGCTGTCCTCGTCGTCGATGTTGACCTGGATCAATACATTCAACGGTGCGCGGTCGTCCGGGCGGTGACGCGCCAGCAGCGGAATCAATTTGGCGCGGTCCACCGTCTGCACCCAATCGAAGCACTGGCTCGCCAGTTCGGCCTTGTTGGATTGCAGGTGGCCGATCAAATGCCATTCCAGGTCCAACGCACGCAACTGGGCGATCTTGGCGTCGGCTTCCTGCACGTAGTTTTCGCCAAAGGCGCGCTGGCCCTGCGCGGCCAGGGCGGCAACGGCGTCGGCCGGCTTGGTCTTGGAGACCGCCAACAGCCGCACGTCGGCACGCGCGTGTGCGACCGCTGCGGCGTGGATGGCATCGAGAATCTGCTGCAGCGACGAAGCCGGCACGTGGCATTCCGGAGAAGGCGGGAGCGCTATAGTGCCGCCCGCAGACGCTTCCATCCAGTTGGGGGCTGCCGGACGCCTGCATCGATGCGCCGGTGCTGCGCACATTTAAGAGGAGTGTCTGGAAGCAAGGTGGGCGACCGTCCCCAAGTCCGATTAAGGCCCGGGGCGACGGACTGGCAATGCGGCCCGCTACGCTCGGGCAAGCGCTGCGCTCGCCAGCAAGTCCTTGATGCCACCGCGCACCAGCCGTTCGGCCTTGGGCCGTTCCGCAGCCGGGCGCAGGCAACGGTTTCAGCCAGGCGCGTCGCACCCGACCTGAACCGGCGACAGGCCGCTTCCCGCCGGCAGCCAGAACGCTATACTGCCGGCCGGGGAGTACCTTCCAATCGCAGCCTAGGGGAAAAGCAGCGCATGGATATCGCTGAACTATTGGCGTTTTCTGTCAAGAACAAGGCATCGGACCTGCACCTGTCTGCAGGGCTGCCGCCGATGATCCGTGTCGATGGCGATGTCCGCCGCATCAATATTCCGGCGTTGGACCACAAACAGGTGCACGCGCTGGTGTACGACATCATGTCGGACAAGCAGCGGCGCGATTACGAGGAATTCCTCGAAGTCGACTTTTCGTTCGAAATTCCATCGCTGGCGCGTTTCCGCGTCAATGCGTTCAACCAGAACCGCGGCGCCGGTGCGGTGTTCCGTACCATTCCGTCCGAAGTGCTGACGCTGGAAGACCTTGGCTGCCCGCCGATCTTCCGTCAGCTGATCGATCAGCCACAGGGCCTGATCCTGGTGACCGGCCCGACCGGCTCGGGCAAGTCGACCACGCTGGCCGGCATGATCGACTACATCAACAAGAATGAGTACGGGCACATCCTCACCGTCGAGGACCCGATCGAATTCGTCCACACCTCGCAGAAGTGCCTGATCAACCAGCGCGAGGTGCACCGCGACACGCACGGCTTCAACGAAGCGCTGCGCTCGGCACTGCGCGAAGACCCGGACATCATCCTGGTCGGCGAATTGCGCGACCTGGAAACCATTCGCCTGGCGCTCACCGCTGCGGAAACCGGTCACTTGGTGTTCGGCACCCTGCACACCAGCTCGGCCGCCAAGACCATCGACCGCATCATCGACGTGTTCCCGGCCGGCGAAAAGCCGATGGTGCGCTCGATGCTGTCCGAATCGCTGCGCGCTGTGATTTCGCAGGCGCTGCTGAAGAAGGTCGGCGGCGGCCGTACCGCAGCATGGGAAATCATGGTCGGCACCCCGGCCATCCGCAACCTGATCCGCGAGGACAAGGTGGCGCAGATGTATTCCTCGATCCAGACCGGCCAGCAATACGGCATGCAGACGCTGGACCAGCATCTGCAGGACCTGGTCAAGCGCAGCCTGATCACGCGCAACCAGGCTCGCGAGTACGCCAAGGACAAGCGGATATTCGAGTGATACGGGAATAGCGAATCGGGAATGGGGAATCGCAAAGGCGCGTTCCCGTCACCGAGTCCGTTGCCCGGCTTCTCCAATTCCCGTTTCTCGATTCCCCATTCCCGGCTCCGAGGGAGCACCCCATGAGCACCATCGACTTCACCTCCTTCCTCAAGCTGATGGCGCATCAGAAGGCGTCGGACCTGTTCATCACCTCGGGGATGCCGCCGGCGATCAAGGTGCACGGCAAGATCAGCCCGATTACCCAGACCCCGCTGACCGCGCAGCAGAGTCGCGATCTGGTGTTGAACGTGATGACGCCGTCGCAGCGCGAGGAATTCGAAAAGACCCACGAGTGCAATTTCGCCATCGGCGTGTCCGGGGTCGGGCGTTTTCGTGTCAGCTGCTTCTACCAGCGTAATCAGGTGGGCATGGTGCTGCGCCGGATCGAAACGCGCATCCCCACCGTGGACGAACTGAGCCTGCCGCCGGTGATCAAGACGCTGTCGATGACCAAGCGCGGCATCATCATCTTCGTCGGCGCCACCGGGACCGGTAAGTCGACCTCGCTGGCGGCGATGATCGGCTACCGCAACCAGAACTCGACCGGGCACATCATCACCATCGAAGATCCGATCGAATTCGTGCACAAGCACGAGGGTTGCATCATCACCCAGCGCGAGGTCGGCATCGACACCGACAGCTGGGAGAACGCGCTGAAGAACACCCTGCGCCAGGCGCCGGACGTGATCATGATCGGCGAGGTGCGCACCCGCGAAGGCATGGACCATGCGATCGCATTCGCCGAAACCGGCCATCTGGTGCTGTGCACGCTGCACGCCAACAACGCCAACCAGGCGATGGACCGCATCATCAACTTCTTCCCCGAAGATCGCCGCAACCAGCTGTTGATGGACCTGTCGCTCAACCTCAAGGGCGTGGTCGCGCAGCAGCTGATTCCGACCCCGGACGGCCGCAGCCGTCGCGTGGCGATGGAAATCATGTTGGGCACGCCGCTGGTGCAGGACTACATACGCGACGGCGAGATCCACAAGCTCAAGGAGATCATGAAGGAGTCCACCAACCTGGGCATGCGCACCTTCGACCAGAGCCTGTTCGAGCTCTACCAGGCCGGCGAAATCAGTTACGAAGACGCGTTGCGCTACGCCGACTCGCAGAACGAGGTGCGCCTGCGCATCAAGCTCTCGCAGGGCGGCGATGCCAAGACCTTGTCGCAGGGCCTGGACGGCGTGGAAATTTCCGAAGTGCGCTGAGTGCTGCGCGCCTCGGTGCCCGCGTGCACGGGGTGCCAGTGCCGACGGGTAACAAGCGCGGGGATCGGACCAGCCAGAAGCTGAGCTGCTGCCGCCACGGTGACGCCGCCTGTCTGCGCGTTGCCGCCATTTCGTGCCCGGCGTGGCGGCCGGCGTTGCGCCAGGATCGCACCGCCGACGCGGTCCTGGCCGCCGCGTGGAGGGAGCGCCTGAGCGCGCCAAGGAAAACGACGGTCCGGCTCGAATCGTCCGCGCATCATCGAGGAGCTCGGCCATCCCTTACCGCGCCGCTCCGGCATGCCCGGCTGCTGCGGAGGAGGGCGGCGGTCGACGGCCGATCGAGGCGCCCCGGTCACGCACCGACCTGGCGAGGCCAGCCCGGTTTCAGATGTAACCGGGTGGGTCGATAGTGTCTAATACCGCACCCCACTGCAGTGCCCAAGCCCGTGAGCCTTCCCGATTCCGATCTGCGACCGGAGCAAGAACCCTTGCCCGACGATGGTGCCGTGGTCACCGCCGGCCCGCTCACTCCTCCGCCGGATTCGGCCGGGACTGCCGCCGACGACCACGCCTTCCATCATTCGGTGGCTGAGGATGCGCAAGGCATGGTGCTGGCGACTCTGGTCGCATCGCTCGGCCTGGCCATCTTCGCCAAGGGCGGGCTGATGATCGGCGGCATGGCCGGCGTGGCCTTCCTGTTGCACTACGCGCTGCACTGGAACTTCGGCCTGGTGTTCGTACTGGTCAATCTGCCGTTCTACTGGCTGAGCGTGCGCCGGATGGGGTGGGAGTTCACCCTGAAGACCTTCGCGGCAGTCGGCGCGTGCGGCGTGCTGACCAACCTGCTGCCGCGCTGGGCCGACTACGCGCACATGAGCACGGCCTTTTCGGCGATCGTCGGCGGGGCGCTGTCTGGCCTGGGTATCTTGTTCTTCATTCGCCACCGCGGCAGCCTGGGCGGCATCGGCATCCTGGCGGTGTACCTGCAGCGCGAGCGTGGCTGGAGCGCGGGCAAGGTGCAAATGAGCTTCGACGCGATGCTCATGCTGGTCGCCTTCTTCGTGCTGACCCCGGACAAGGTGCTGTATTCGGCCATTGGCGCCTTGATGCTGAGTCTGGTGCTGATGTTCAATCACCGCCCGCACCGGTATATGGGCGTGTGATGCGTGCCGAAGATCGCTCGCATGGCGCGTCCGGGAGCGGCCAACCATCCGTCGCGTGTAGCTGTCAGCGGGCGCGGCTGGCGCGCCCAGAACCGCAGCGTGCCAGCGATGCATGCCGCTTTCCGTGCGCCGGCAAGGCGCGCCTGGCGTTAGCACCGTCGTTTGTCAGCAGTTCTAGGTGTTTTCGCGTGCCGGGCAGTTGGTAGGCAACTGCAGCCGTTGCATCAAGCCGCGCGCATCGAACGGCGCATGCACCTTCATGTCGTTGTCGAAATAACAGTACACATCGCGCATTGCGCGTTTGCGGGCGCGTGCGCCGACGCGGGCTGCATCGTCCGGTTCGGCTCCGCCGGCCCACGCGGCGATGCGTGCTGCCCAGCGATCCAGTGCGGTGTCGCTGTAACCGCTGGCGTACAACTGCGCATCGCCATGCAGACGCACATAGACGAAATCTGCGCTGACGTCCTCCAGATACGGGAATTTCCCTGCGGTGTCGGCGACCACCACCGCGACATTGTGACGCCGCAGCAGCCGCATGCAGGCCGGATCGCAGAAGCTGTCGTGACGCACTTCCAATGCGTGACGGATCGGTCGCCGGCGATCGATCGCCAGCGCGCTGCGGCCCTGCATCAGCCCGGTGTCGCGTTTGCGCGCCCTCGCCAACGCGGCCTCGCTATCGCGCGGCAGGCTGCCGAGAAATGCGTCCAGTAGCTCGGCATCGAACTGTAGGGTCGGCGGTAGCTGCCACAGGATCGGACCCAGTTTGGCGCCCAGCCGCAACACCCCGGAAGCGAAGAAGTTGGCCAGCGCCTGCTCGCAATCGCGCAAGCGCTTCATATGGGTGATGAAGCGAGGACCCTTGACCGAAAAGACGAAATCCTCAGGCGTTTCGTCATGCCAGCGCTGGAAGCTTTCCGGGCGCTGCAGCGAATAGAAGGAGCCATTGATTTCCACGCTGGGAAAGCAGCCCGCGGCGTATTCGAGCTCGCGCCGTTGGGCCAGGCCGGCCGGGTAAAACGTGCCGCGCCAGCGTGCGTAACGCCAGCCGGAAATGCCGATGCAAATAGCCATAACCCCGAGCATTTCGCGTGCGGCGTGCAAAAGGTGTCTAGCCGCGCTGGACCGTGCGCGCCTTTGCCGGCTTCTGCGCCTGCAACCAGGGCGGCGCCAGTGCCCGGATCTGCGTAAACACCGGGCACTGGGCATGATGCGCGCCGGGCAGATAGCCCAGGCTCATCAGGAACTCGCCGGTGATTTCGCCGCCAGTGAAACGAAAGGTTTTCTTGAACAGCTTGACCCAGGCCGGTTTGTCGAGCGGGTGGTGGGCGTCCAGCCATTGCGCGAAGCCGCCATGCGTGGCGCGCAGCGTCCGGATGACGTGCGCGTTGTGGATTGCCGCCAGTACCTTGAGGCGATTGCGGATGATGCCGGCATCGCCCATCAACCTGCTGATGTCCTGGTCGCCATACGCAGCAACGGTGTCCACGTCGAAGCCGCCGTAAGCCTGCTGGAAATTGACGCGCTTGCGCAGGATGGTTTCCCAGCTCAGTCCGGCCTGGTTGATCTCCAGGACCAGCCGCTCGAACAACTCGCGTTCGTCGCGCTGCGGAAAGCCGTACTCGTGATCGTGGTAGTGGCCATGGACCGGATGGCCTGGGGCGATGCTGCAATAACCGCTCATGTGGATGCCTGTGGTTGTGGGGCGAGGCTTGCCAGTCGCGCGCCAGTCGCTGCCACGGCGGGCGAGCAGCAGTTGGCGCAGAGGCCGGGATGCCGTTTTCGCGGCTGCACCGCTTCGGCGGCGCTGCAAGTCGCACGCGTCGCGATCAAGCTGAACGTGTCGGTCAGGCGCCGCAGATGGGCCACCGCGAAGGCAGCCGCATCGGCGGCATCGCGCAGTCCCGGCGCCGGCAAGGCCCAGTATGGCAGCGGCTCTGCGCGCGGCGAAGCGAACGGCTAGAATGCGGCCATGTCTGTTTTGCCCACGCCTCTGGCCAACCAACTGCTGATTGCGCTTCCGGCGCTGTCCGACCCCACCTTTTCGCGCAGCGTCGCGCTGATCTGCCAGCACGATGAGAACGGCGCCATGGGCGTGCTGGTCAACCGGCCCTCCGAATACACCCTGGGCGAAGTGTTGTCGCAGATGGGTATCGACACCGACGATGAGCCGCTGCGCGAGCAGGTGGTGCTCAGCGGCGGTCCGGTGCACCCTGAGCGCGGTTTTGTGATCCATGACGATGCGCGCGAATGGGATTCCAGCCTGGAAGTGGGACAGGGTGTGTTCCTGACCACCTCGCGCGACATCCTCGAAGCGATGGCGGCCGGCAACGGCCCGCGCAATGCGCTGGTCGCGTTGGGCTGCGCCGGTTGGGGCGCCGGCCAGCTGGAATTCGAACTGGGCGAAAACAGCTGGCTCACCGCGCCGTCGGATGCCAATGTGCTGTTTGCGACCGCGCTGGAAGATCGCTGGCAGACCGCTGCCGGGCGGATCGGCGTGGATCTGTTCCGGCTCACGGATTATTCCGGGCATGCCTGAGGCGGGCGCGATCCGCCCCGAAGGCACGGTGCTGGGCTTCGATGTGGGGTCGCGCCGGATCGGTGTGGCGGTCGGAAGCGCGCTCGGCGCCGGCGCGCGCGCGGTGGCCGTTATCAATGTGCATGCCAACGGCCCGGATTGGGGTGCGTTGGACCGCGTGTACAAGCAATGGCGCCCGGACGGCCTGGTGATCGGCGATCCGCTCACGCTGGACGACAAAGACCAGCCCGCACGCAAGCGCGCGCACGCGTTCGCCCGCCAGCTGCGCGAGCGCTATGCGCTGCCGGTTGTCCTGATCGATGAGCGCTCCAGTTCGGTTGAGGCTGCGCAGCGTTTCGCGCGCGAGCGTGCCGATGGGCGCAAGCGCCGCCGCGATGCCGAAGCGCTCGATGCGATGGCCGCCGCAGTGATCGTCGAACGCTGGTTGGCCGCACCCGACCAAGCCACCCTTCTTCCTTGACTCCCGACCTGCGATGACCACCATGCAACTCGATTCGGACGGACGCTTGCGCCACCTGCTCACCCTGGAAGGACTTCCGCGCACCACGCTGCTGCAATTGCTCGACCGCGCCGGCCAGATCCGCGATGCAGCGGTCGGGCGCGTGGGCAAGCGCAGCGTGCTGGCGGGCACTGCAGTGTGCACGCTGTTCTTCGAGCCCTCCACGCGCACGCGCAGCTCCTTCCATCTGGCGGCGCAGCGGCTGGGCGCGGACGTGCTCAATTTCGATGCATCCACCTCATCCACCCGCAAGGGCGAAACCGCGCGCGATACTCTGAAGAATCTCGAAGCGATGGGCGTGCGCGGCTTCGTGGTGCGTCACCCCGACGACGGCGCGGTGGAAGCGCTGGCGGCTGCCGCGGGCGAGGGCACCGCGTTGATCAATGCCGGCGACGGACGTAGCGCGCATCCCACCCAGGGCTTGCTCGACATGCTCACCCTGCGCCAGGCCAAGGGCACCGATTTTTCCAAGCTCAAGGTCGTTATCGTCGGCGACGTGAAGCACTCGCGCGTGGCGCGCTCGGACCTGCATGCCTTGCGCACGTTGGGCGCTGGCGAAATCCGCGTCTGCGGCCCGGCCAGCCTGCTGCCTGACGACGGCATGCTGGAGGGCTGCGTGGTCGGTCAGGATTTCGATGCCATGCTCGAAGGCGCCGACGCGCTGATGATGCTGCGCCTGCAGCGCGAGCGCATGGAAGAAGGCCTGGTGCCCTCGCTGGAGCAGTACCACACCGAATATGGTCTGACCTGCGAGCGCCTGGCGCGTGCCGGTCGCGAGGCCGCGGTGCTGCACCCGGGCCCGATCAACCGCGGCGTGGAAATCACCGATGAAGTGGCCGACGGCGCGCAATCCTGCGTGCTACGGCAGGTCGCCAATGGCGTCGCCGTGCGCATGGCCGTGCTGGAAACCCTGCTCGGCTGAGCGTGGCTGCGCCTTCGTTTCGTTAGCGGCCCAGGAGCGGCAACGCGACCGCGCAACCAACGCGCGCGGTCGTGTCTGATGTGTAATTGTCGATTGCGAAGAGGCGGTCGCTTTTGCCGAACGTACACCGCGGTCCGTCGCGCGGTGGCGTTCGAGTGCAACTGCATGAATGCAGACAAACAGTCGCTTGCTGCCTGACGTGCCCGGTGATCTGCGCTTGCGATTCCCGATTCCCGATTCCGAGCACCACCAGCTAACACCCACTCACCTATCGTGAGCGCTCCTTTCAGCGCAGGAGATCGCAATGGGTATTTCACGTCACGCTACCGCTCACTGGGAAGGCGACCTCAAGACCGGCAAGGGCCAGCTCAGCACGCCGCAGAGCGGCCTGATGGACAACACCCGTTATGCCTTCAGCAGCCGCTTCGGCGACGAGAAGGGCACCAATCCGGAAGAACTCATCGCCGCCGCGCATGCTGGCTGTTTCACCATGGCGTTGTCTGCACAGTTGACCGAAGCCGGTTTTCCGCCGGCCTCGCTGGACACGCGCGCCGATGTGGATCTGTCGATGGAAGGCGGCCCGCAGTTGTCGCAGATTCGCCTCAAGCTCAAGGCCGTGGTGCCGGGCATCGATGAGGCCAAGTTCCGCGAGCTGGCAGACACCGCCAAGAAGAATTGCCCGGTGTCCAAGGCACTGAGCGCCGTGCCGATCAGCCTGGAAACCGAGTTTTCCAGCTAATGCCAATACCGCTGCGACGCGTCGGCGCAAACGCCCGGCGCGCGCAGCTGGCGGCAACCTGAATAGGGCTTTTTGCGGCTGGTTTGGTTCAGTGCGGTTTCACTGGCGCAGGCCGAGCATCGGCAGCGTGTCCTCCCTATGAAGCTGCCGCAATGAAAACTCTCGTGCTTGGTGCTCTGGTGATGGGTCTGGTCGTGGCGGGCAATGCCACGGCGCAGCGCTATGACAGCGGCTACCGCGATTACGGCCGCAGCGGCTATGAGGATGGCCGTTACGAATATGCGCGCGTCGTGCGCGTGGATCCGATCATCGTTGCCGACTCGTACAACGAACGCACCAGCGAACGTTGCTACGATCGTCCCGCCGACGGTTACTACACCAGTAATGACGGGTACTACCGCGATGGCGGCTACGCCCAGGCCGGTGTGTCCGATCGCGGCGTGGCCAGTGTCATTGGTGGCATCGCGGGCGCCGTGCTCGGCAGCCAGGTCGGCGGCGGCAATGGTCGCCTGGTCGGTACCGCCGTTGGCACCATGGCAGGCGTAGCGGCGGGCCGTTCGATCTACGAGGCCAATCACCGCACGTACCAGGGCAACGTGAGGGTCTGCGAGCCGGTGTCCTACCGCCGCGAACGCGACCGCGTGGATGGCTACGACGTTACCTACGAATACGCTGGCCGTACATACCACACGCGTAGCGATTACAACCCGGGCGACCGTATCCGCGTGCGCGTCGACGTGCGCCCTGACTGATCAGTGCCGGATGCATGCGGTGCCGCTGGTTGCGGCATCGTGCTGAAAAGAACGCTGCGGGCAACCGCAGCGTTCTTGCGTTTTGCGGAGCGATTGCGGGCTGCAATGGCGCGTCAACAAGGCTTGGGCGCTAATCGATGCGATGCACCTTGCTGTTTCACACAGGCGCTGATGCGCGGTGCACGGGCCGTGATCAGAAATTGGCTGCAGCTGCAGCCCACTTCGTTGCGTTGGATCCTGCGCAGCAGCGTTGCTACCGCCCTAGAGCGTGTGATGCACGTGGAGATGAGATGCGTTGGCCGCCAGCGGAGCGGGTGCTGCGTGGCGCCGGCTTGGCTGGCGCCAAGGCAGGCCGCGCGGCGCGCGCTCCGTGCCGCTGACGGCCAACCCTCCGGGAAGCGCCCTGTGGCGCGCCGACTAAGCCCAGTCCAGCGTGCCGCGAATCACCGTCTGCACCTGGCCACCCGACCACACGTCGCCGTCGGCATCGATGTGCAGTTCCAGCAAGGCATCGAAGCCGATTTCGCGGCCCTGGCTGACCACATAGCGACGGTCGGTGCCGGGCAATGCGTCACGGCTGTCCAGCCATGCGGCGAGGACCGCATTGGCCGCGCCGGACGCCGCATCTTCGAAGCGCCGGCCATTGCCGACGAAGGCACGTACTGCCAGATCGTAGGCGCCCGGTGCGCCGGCGCGTGCATACGCAAACACGCCCATGCTGCCGGTAGATTCTGCCAACCCGGCGATCGCGTCCCAGTCCGGCTGCAGGCCGCGCAGCGCGGCTTCGCTGTCCAGTTCCACCACCCACCACGTGCGGCCGCCGTCCATCAGCGCAGGCGGTAGCGTCCCCAGCGGCCAGCCCCGCAAGGCATCGCGCAGGCGCGGATCGTCGGCGCCCACCTGCTCGGCCACGCGTGCGCGTGGCGTGCGGATCGCGATGCTGCGGTGGCCGTCGCGCTGCTCAACGCGCAGCGGCAACTGACCAGCGATGCCGTCCTGAACCAGGACGCCGTCCTGTGGTGCGGCCAGGCCGGCCTCGAGCACGGCATGTGCAGTGCCCACGCTGGGGTGGCCGGCAAACGGCACCTCTTTTTGCGGCGAAAACATACGCAGCCGGTAGCTGCTGTGCACGTTTTCGACGGGGACGACGAAGGTGGTCTCCGGCAGTTTGGTCCAGCGTGCGATGGCCTGCATCGCCGCATCGTCCAGACCTTGGGCATCCAGCACCACCGCCAGCGGATTGCCGCTGCCGGGGCGGGCGGAGAACACATCCAATTGCAGGAAACGGCGAGTGGTCATGGGCGTCGATCCGCAGTGAGGGCGCGGCAGCTTACCAATCGATGCGGCCGTCGATCACCTGCAGCGTCGCTCCGCCAATCCAGACTTCGCCTTCCGTATCCACGTCCACATGGACGCGGCCATCGCGGCCAACCTCGCGGCCCTGACTGGCGACGTAGCGCGACTGCGCCCCGGGCAGGCGGTCTTCGCCATGCAGGCGTGCGGCAATACAGGCATTGGCGCTGCCGGTCACCGGGTCTTCCGGAATGCCATCGCCTGGGCAGAAGGCACGTACGACCAGGCCTGCGTCGTGGTCATGCATGGGCGCATAGATGGCCAGTCCGCAAGCGGCACTGGCCTGAGTCAGGCGCGCAATGGCGGCAAGGTCCGGGGCTGCCTGCCGTACCGCCTGCGCGTCGGCCAATTCCAGCAGCCACCAGTTCGGGCCGTTGTTCCAGAGCGCGGCCGGCTGCGCGCTCGCGCCCAGGCCAGCGCAGGCGGCGCGCAGCGCGTCGGCGTACGTGTCGCCCGTGTCGATGGCGCGTGCGCGCGGCGCGCGCAGCCGCACCAGCAAGGCGCCGTATCGGTCGAACACGTCCACCGGCAGCACGCCGGCTGCGCATTGCTGGCGCAGCCGGCCGTCGGGCTTATAGGCGGTCACGCCGTGGGTCACCGCCGCCCACGCTGCGCCGACGCTGGGGTGGCCGGCAAACGGTAGCTCGGTACGCGGGGTGAAGATGCGGATGTGGTAATCGGCATCGGGCACGCTGACCGGCAGGAAGAAGACCGTCTCGGACAGATTCAGCCACGCGGCAATCTGCTGCATTTGCGCAGACGACAACGTCTCTGCATTGAAGACCACGCCCAGTGGGTTGCCGCTGCCGGCCCGGGCGGCGAAAACATCCAGTTGCAGATAGCGGTGCTTGCTCATCGCGGGGAAATCTCGATCGAAGGAGGGCGCGGCGATGGTTGCAGGCAGGGCGAACCGACACGGCAGCGGACGTGCGACGGCACGCTGTGATCGCACGCGGGGTCATGCGAGCGGCATTGGCAGTAGAATCGGAGGTTCCGCTCGGCATCCCGGGCATCTTCCCCCCATCCTAAACGCCTATCTCAATGTCAGCTCCCCACTCTACCGATCGTTGGATCGTCCTCAAGTTCGGCGGCACTTCGGTGTCGCGTCGTCATCGCTGGGACACGATTGGAAAACTGGCGAGCAAACGGGCGAACGAAACCGGCGGCCGCGTGCTGGTGGTGGTGTCTGCATTGTCGGGCGTGACCAACGAGCTCACCGCCATTGCCGACGGCGCCGCCGATAGCGCGCAGCGCGTGGCGGCACTGGACCAACGCCATCGCGAGTTTCTGGCCGAGCTCGAACTGGACGCCGATGCAGTGCTGGGCGAGCGCCTGGCCGCACTGCACGCATTGCTGGGCGATGCGCGCGCTGCAACGCGCACGCTGGATTGGCAAGCCGAGGTGCTGGGGCAGGGCGAGTTGCTGTCGTCCACCATCGGCGCGGCGTATCTGCATGCCAGCGGCCTGGACATGGGGTGGCTGGATGCGCGCCAGTGGCTGTCCGCGCTGCCGCCGCAGCCCAATCAGAGCGAATGGTCCAAGCGGCTGTCGGTCTCGTGCCAATGGCAGTCCGATGCCGGTTGGCGCACGCGTTTCGCCGCGCAACCGACACGCTTTCTGATCACGCAAGGCTTCATTTCGCGTCATGCCGATGGTGGCACCGCGATTCTGGGCCGTGGCGGTTCGGATACCTCGGCGGCGTACTTCGGCGCGCTGCTCGGCGCCAGCCGGGTGGAAATCTGGACCGACGTGCCTGGCATGTTCAGCGCCAACCCGAAAGAAGTGCCGGATGCGCGGCTGCTGACCCGGCTGGACTATTACGAAGCGCAGGAAATCGCCACCACCGGCGCCAAGGTGCTGCATCCGCGCTCGATCAAGCCGTGCCGCGATTCCGGCGTACCGATGGCGATCCTGGACACCGAGCGCCCGGATCTGCCGGGTACCAGCATCGACGGCAATGCCGAGCCGGTGCTGGGCGTCAAGGCGATCAGCCGCCGCAATGGCATCGTGCTGGTGTCGATGGAAGGCATCGGCATGTGGCAGCAGGTCGGCTTCCTGGCCGACGTGTTCACGCTGTTCAAGAAGCACGGCCTGTCGGTGGACTTGATCGGTTCGGCCGAGACCAACGTCACCGTGTCGCTGGATCCTTCGGAAAACCTGGTCAACACCGATGTGCTGGCGGCGTTGTCGGCCGATCTTTCGCAGATCTGCAAGGTCAAGATCATCGTTCCTTGCGCGGCCATCACCTTGGTCGGACGCGGCATGCGTTCGCTGCTGCACAAGCTCTCCGACGTGTGGGCCACGTTCGGGCAGGAACGCGTGCACATGATTTCGCAGTCGTCCAACGACTTGAACCTGACCTTCGTCATCGACGAAGCCGATGCCGACGGTTTGCTGCCGATCCTGCACGCGGAACTGATCGACAGCGGTGCGATGCCGGTCAGCGAGGGCGAGGTGTTCGGGCCGCGCTGGCGGCAGATCATCGGCTCGGTACGTCCGCGACCCACGCCGTGGTGGCATGCCGAGCGCGCGCATCTGCTGTCGCTGTCTAAGGCCGGGACGCCGCGTTACGCATACCACCTGCCCACGGTGCGTGAGCGTGCGCATGCGCTGGCGCAGATAGCCGCGGTGGATCAGCGCTATTACGCGATCAAGGCCAATGCGCATCCGGCCATCCTGATGGCGCTGGAGCAGGCCGGCTTCGGGCTGGAATGCGTCTCGCACGGCGAATTGCGCCGCGTATTCCAGGCACTACCGGAGTTGTCGCCGCGGCGCGTGCTGTTCACGCCGAGCTTTGCGCCCAAGGCCGAATACGAAGCGGCCTTCGCGCTGGGCGTGACGGTGACCGTGGACAACGTCGAAGCGCTGCGCAACTGGCCCGAGGTGTTCCGTGGCCGCAATGTGTGGCTGCGCATCGACCTGGGGCACGGCGACGGCCATCACGAGAAGGTCAACACCGGCGGCAAGGCTTCCAAGTTCGGCCTGTCGTCCACGCGGGTGGATGAATTTGTCGAGGTGGCGCGCACGCTCGAGGTCACCATCACCGGCGTGCATGCGCACCTGGGCAGTGGCGTGGAGACCGGCGAGCACTGGCGGATGATGTACGACGAGTTGGCCGGCTTCGCGCGCCGTATCGGCACGGTGGAGACCATCGACATCGGTGGCGGCCTGCCGATTCCGTACAGCGCCGAAGACGAGCCATTCGATCTGGAGGTGTGGGCCAAGGGCCTGGCCGAGGTCAAGGCCGTGCATCCGGGCTACCGCCTGGCGATCGAGCCGGGCCGCTATCTGGTGGCCGAAGCCGGCGTATTGCTCGCAAGCGTCACCCAGGTGATCGAGAAGGACGGCGTGCACCGCGTGGGCCTGGATGCGGGGATGAATACCCTGATTCGCCCGGCGTTGTACGACGCCTGGCACGACATCGAAAACCTCAGCCAACTTGACGCGCCGGCCGATGGCACGTTCGATATCGTCGGGCCGATCTGCGAATCGTCGGACGTGTTCGGCAAGCGCCGCCGCCTGCCTGCGGCCACCGCACCAGGCGATGTGGTGCTGGTCGCCGATGCCGGCGCCTACGGCTACACGATGGCCAGCACCTACAACCAGCGCGAATTGCCGCGCGAAGAGGTGATCGATGCGCCCACTGGCTGAGTTCGTCGTACTCAGCACGCTGGCCGGTGGCGTGGCGATGGTGTTCTCCACCGCCATCGACATGGCCGGGCAACGGGTGCCGTGGACTGACAGCCTGCGGTGGGTGCTGCCAGGGTTGATTGCTGCCGGCGTCGGTGCCTGGAGCGCAGCGTTCTGGCAGGCACGGCGCGCCGAGCGAGCGCTGGCGCAGCGTGCCGGTGGCATGGCGCTACGCACCGTGGTGCTCAGCGCGCTTGGCTATTTGCCCGCATTGCTGCTGTATCTGCTGGTCGCGTTGGCGATCACCGGCGATGCAAAGGTGATTCGCTCGGAAGTGATGCTGCTGTTGTTCGTGATCGGTTGCCTGCCGCTGCTATGGGCGGCGGTGCCGTTTTCCATGATTGAATATCTCCTGTGCCGACGCTATCTGCGTCGTGTACGTGTTTCTGCAGGTAGTCCATGAGCGCTTTCGACAAACATCAGATGTCCACCTTCCGTTTCGTGCGTTGCGCACTCGACGTGCAGACCGGCGTGGCGACGCTGGTGTATGCCTTCGATCAAGGGCCGGAGCTGGTCGAGACCGTTGCGGTGCCGGGCGCACCGTTCGTGCTTGAGGGCGCGCAGGCGACTGCCGTGCAACAGGGGCTGCGGCTGCTGCATCTCATTGCAGGAGTCAGTTATTTCAAAGCTGCGGTGCCGCCGAACATCGCCATCGACAGCTACAGCATCGATGCCGAAACCGCTGCGCTGGTGGAAAGCGTGTACCTGCACGGCCTGGGCGAATTTGCCTATCGCAATGGCTTGAACCTGCACGGCAAGATTCATTTTCCGGTCGCCGCGCAAGCGTCTGATGCTGCGCCGGCAGTGGGGTTGCGCGAGCATGCGCTGGTTGCGATCGGTGGCGGTAAGGATTCGCTGGTCAGCATCGAGGCCCTGCGCCAGGCCGGCGTGGCGCAGACCGTCAGCTGGATCGGCGGTTCGCAACTCATCCGTGCCTGTGCAGAACGCACCGGGTTGCCGGTACTCAACATCGGCCGCGTGCTGGCCCCGGAACTGTTCGAACTCAATCGCCAGGGCGCGTGGAACGGGCATATCCCGGTGACCGCGGTGAACTCGGCCATCCTGGTGCTGGCGGCGCTGCTCAATGGGATCGACCAGGTGGTGTTCTCCAACGAACGTTCGGCCAGTTACGGCAGCCAGATTCCCGGCACCGGCGAGGTCAATCACCAGTGGTCCAAGGGCTGGGCGTTCGAACAGGCATTCGGCGATTACGTGCAGCGGCAGGTGGCGGCCGATCTACGCTACTACTCGTTGCTGCGGCCGCTCTCCGAGTTGGCGGTGGCGCGGCAATTCGCCAAGACCGATCACTACGACGCGCACTTTTCCAGCTGCAACCGCAACTTCCACATCATGGGCGAGCGCCCGGTGCATCGCTGGTGCGGCGTGTGCCCGAAGTGCCATTTCGTGTTCCTGGCGCTGGCGCCGTTCATGCCCAAGACGCGGTTGGTCAACATCTTCGGGCGCAATCTGCTCGACGATGCGACCCAGGCCGGCGGCTACGATGCGCTGCTGGAGTTCCAGGACCACAAGCCGTTCGAATGCGTGGGCGAAGGCCGCGAATCGCGCGCGGCGATGGCCGTGCTGGCCAGCCGCGCGGAGTGGAAGGAGGACGCGTTGGTGAAGCGCTTCATCCGCGACATCCAGCCGCAGCTCGACTCGAATGATCTGCAGGTCGAGCCACTCATGGCCATCGATGGCGAGCACCGGATTCCGCCGGCGCTGTGGGAGCGCGTGCGTGCGAATTTCGCAGCTTGAAGGCAAGGCTGTTGCGTTGTGGGGCTGGGGGCGCGAAGGACGTGCGGCGTATCGTGCGCTGCGGGCGCGCCTGCCGACTCAAGCGCTGACGGTGTTCTGCAACGCCGAAGAGGCGCGTGAGATCGCTGCGCTGGCAGATGCGGCCTTGCAGGTGGAAACCGATGCCAGCGCGCAGGCGCTGGGGCGATTCGAGATCGTCGTGAAGTCGCCCGGCATCAGCCCGTATCGCGCCGAGGCACTGGCTGCCGCTGCGCAGGGCACGCATTTCATTGGCGGCACCGCGCTGTGGTTTGCCGAACACGCGCAGGCGGATGGCAGCGTGCCTGGCGTCGTCTGCATCACCGGCACCAAGGGCAAGAGCACCACCACTGCGCTGCTGGCGCACGTGCTGCGCGCAGCCGGGCATCGCACCGCCTTGGTCGGCAATATCGGCCAGCCCCTGCTGGAAGTGCTGGCACCGCAGCCGCCGCCGGCGTATTGGGCGGTCGAGTTGTCCAGCTATCAGACCGCTGATGTCGGGCGCAGCGGCGCGCGCCCCCAGCTGGCACTGGTGTTGAATCTGTTTCCCGAGCATCTGGACTGGCACGGCGACGAGGCGCGCTATGTGCGCGACAAGCTGTCGCTGGTGACCGAAGGCCGGCCGCGGATCGCCTTGCTCAACGCTGCCGACCCGCTGCTTGCCGGCTTGCAATTGCCCGATAGCCAGGTGCGTTGGTTCAATCAGCCCGCCGGCTGGCATCTGCGTGGCGAGGTGGTCTATCGCGGCGAACAGGCCATTTTCGATACCGCCGATGTACCGCTGCCGGGCGAGCACAACCGCCGCAACCTGTGCGCGGTGCTGGCGGCGGTAGAGGCCTTGGACCTGGATGCGGCGGCACTTGCGCCGGCGGCAGCGAGCTTTCGTCCATTGCCCAACCGCCTGCAGTTGCTCGGCAGCGTGGACGGCATCAGCTACGTCAACGATTCCATCAGCACCACGCCGCATGCCTCGCTGGCTGCACTGGCGTGCTTTGCGCGGCGACGCGTAGCCTTGCTGGTCGGTGGCCATGATCGCGGGCTGGATTGGCACGATTTCGCCCAGCAGATGGCGCAGCAGGCGCCGCTGGAAATCGTGACCATGGGCGCCAATGGCCCACGCATCCATGCATTGCTGGCGCCGCTGGCCGAAGCGGGACACTTCGGCCTGCATGCCGCCAACGATCTCGAACACGCCATGGGACTGGCGCGCAATGCGCTGGGCGAGCAGGGCGGTGTGGTGCTGCTCTCGCCGGGGGCGCCCAGCTTCGGCGCCTACAGCGATTACGTTGCGCGCGGCCGTCACTTCGCACAGCTGGCAGGCTTCGACCCGGCGGCAATCAGCGCGATTGACGGACTGGGTGTGCACTGAAGGCGGCCAACGCACCGGCTGCGCTCATCAGCCGGTGGGCATGGCAGGTGCTCGGAACTGGCATGTGCCGCTCATACACCGCTGTGCCTGCGCGCTGTTCTCCGGCCACCTGATGGTTGCTCGCTGCCTATTGGTCGCCGCGCTTGGGTCGCCGCGCTAACGCCAGCGCCGCCGCGGTGGCGCGGTGGCGCGATTGCCTCGAAAGCGCGCACGCGCAGCGCATGCGAAACGCGCAGGCGCGTTGGACCGACGACCTGCCGCCACCGTTGCCGGCAGCGGCGACGATGACCTCTCCTGCACGGCGCCAGCGCCTACACTCGCCGCACCATCCTGGGAGCAAGCACATGCACAAGCAATGGACATGGCGTGGCGTTGGGTTGATCGGTGTCCTGGCCTCGCTGGCCTTCCCCGCAGCGGCCGCGATGCAGGCCAAGCCGCTGGAATGGAAGATCGGCAAGGACACCTACAGCGGCGTGCTGGTGTATGACGATGCCGGCGATGCCAAGCGCCCGGGCCTGGTGATGGTGCCCAACTGGCGCGGTGTCAACGACTCGGCGGTGAGCAAGGCCAAGCAACTGGCCGGCGACGATTACGTGGTGCTGGTGGCCGACGTGTATGGCAAGGGCAAGCGCCCCGCCAACGACAGCGAGGCTGGACAGTTCGCCGGCGCCCTGAAGAAGGATCCGCCGGAGCTGCGCGCACGCGCGCTCAAGGCGGTAGAGGTACTCAAGGCGCAGGCCGGCAAGGCGCCGCTGGACGCAGCGCGCATCGGTGCGGTGGGCTTCTGCTTCGGCGGTACGACGGTGCTGGAGCTGGTGCGCTCAGGCGCACAGCTGGCCGGTGTGGTCAGCCTGCATGGCGGCATCGCGACTCCCAGCCCGGCTGCCGCCGGCTCTGCCAAGACGCCCATGCTGGTGCTCAACGGTGCCGACGACAAGAGCGTGAGCAAGGCGGATATCGCCGCGTTCGAAACCGAAATGAATGCAGCCGGCGCGGATTGGCAATTCGTCAATTTCAGCGGCGCGGTGCATTGCTTTGCCGAGGCCGACGCCAGCAGCCCGCCGGGCTGCCTGTACAACCCGCGGGCGGCCAAGCGTGCGTACCGCATGCTGGGCGACTTCTTCGAAGAGCGGTTTGGTCAGTAGCCGGGATTGGGGATTTGGGATTCGCAAGAGCGCGGGTCCCGTGCTTCAACGCATCACCCCCGGAGTTTGTGCTCCGGGGGAGGGCGCTGACCAATCATTCGGATAACGGATGCGGGATTCGTCAACGCGCAAACTAGCCGCCCTTGCGAATCCCCAATCTCAAATCCCCAATCCCATCCGGCGCGCAGGGCGCTCCGGATCAGTGGGTACGCTCGACTGCGTAGCGCGCCAGGCCGCGCAGCGCCGCCACGGCAGGGCTGTGCGGCAGGGTTTCCAGAGCCTGTTCGGCGGCGGCGGCGTATTCGGCCGCGCGTTGACGGCTGTAGTCCAACCCGCCGGTGGCATGGATGGCGGCCAGCACTTCCGGCATCGCCGCCGCATCGCCTTGCTCGACGATCTGTCGCAGGCGCTCACGGGTGGTCGCATCCGAGTGCGCCATCGCGTGGATCAGCGGCAGGGTGGCCTTGCCCTCGGCAAGATCGTCGCCCAGGTTCTTGCCCAGGTCCGCGGCCTCGGCGGCGTAGTCGAGTACGTCGTCGGCGATCTGGAAGGCGAAGCCCAGCTGCATGCCGTAGTCGTACAGCTGCTGCTGCACCTGCGCGCTTGCGCCGGAGGCAAGCGCACCCAGACGCGTGCCGGCGGCGAACAGCACTGCGGTCTTGCGCTCGATCACGCGCAGGTACGCCGCTTCGTCGGTGTCGGGGTTATGCACATGCAACAGCTGAAGCACTTCGCCTTCGGCGATGCGGTTGGTGGTGTCGGCCAGGATCTGCATGACTTCCATGCGATCCAGTTCGACCATCAGCTGGAAGCTGCGCGAGTACAGGAAGTCGCCCACCAATACGCTGGGCGCATTGCCCCATAGCGCGTTGGCGGTGCTGCGCCCGCGGCGCAGGTCCGATTCGTCCACCACGTCGTCGTGCAGCAGCGTGGAGGTATGGATGAATTCGATGATTGCCGCCAGTTGGTGGTGCTCCGGGCCGGAGCCGCCAGCGGCATGGCCGGCCAGCATCACCAGCATCGGGCGCAGGCGTTTGCCGCCGGCGGAGATGATGTGATCGGCGATCTGGTTGATCAGCACGACGTCCGAGGCCAGACGGCGGCGGATCAGTGCGTCGACCGCGGCCATGTCGGGCGCGGCGAGGGACTGGATCTGGGGCAGGCCCAGCACGGTGGGGAGGTCTTCGGCGATGGTCATGCGCAGGCGTTCGTGATGTGGGCCGATTATAGGTGCCCCGGCCGGATCCGTCCCGCCGGGCACAACCGGCGTCTTCACATTTGCAGCTTCACGTGGTCGCGTCAAAGCCGCAAGGCCTGTACGGGCTGGATTTCCGACCCTTGGCAGGGCGCTTGCCCGGCAGCGCCGCGCGGCAACCTGCCAGGACCGCCGAGCGGCAGGTGCGGTAACATTGCCGCACAGACATTCATCGTTGCGCGCTCCCGGCGCCAGCGCATCATCTCGGAAGCACCTATGGCCCGCGGCATCAACAAAGTCATCCTCGTCGGCAACCTCGGCAACGATCCCGACACCAAGTACACCCAGGCCGGCATGGCAATCACGCGCGTGAGCCTGGCCACCACCAGCATGCGCAAGGACCGCGACGGCAATAACCAGGAACGTACCGAGTGGCACCGCGTGGTGTTCTTCGGAAAGCTGGGCGAAATCGCCGGCGAGTACCTGCGCAAGGGCTCGCAGGTGTATGTCGAAGGCGAACTGCGCTACGACAAGTACACCGGCCAGGACGGCGTTGAAAAGTACAGCACCGACATCGTCGCCAACGAGATGCAGATGCTCGGCGGCCGTGGCGAAGGCGGCGGTGGTGGGATGGGCAGCGATCGCCCGCAGCGTTCGGCGCCGCGTCAGCAGGGCGGCGGTGGCGGGCAGGGTGGTGGCGGATATGGCGGCGGTGGCGGTGGTCAGGACTACGCGCCGCGTCGTCAGCAGCCGGCCCAGCAGCAGTCGGCGCCGCCAATGGACGATTTCGCAGACGACGATATCCCGTTTTGAGGACTGCCCGTCGTTGTGTCATCCACGAGGGCCCGCATTGCGCGGGCCTTCTGCGTTATGGCAATGACGCCCGGACATTGGCCGGTTTTGGCAGAATGGTGGCAGAGCCTCGCGGGCGTTATGCGTGCTCGGAGGCAGGCACGCCGTGCGTGCAGCGCCTATTGCAGGCTTACGCGCAACGCACGCAGCGTGGGCGCGCCGTCCATGCGTTGCTCAAGCTCGCAACGTCCAGCTCGCAGCAGCAGCGTGATCTCTACGGCAGGCCGTTAGCGCCCCTCGGCAGGTTTAGGCAGACGTGCGATTGCGTCCCTTCTGCTTGGCGCGATACAGCGCCGAATCGGCGTCGTGCACGATGGCGTTGGGGCTCAGCGGCGCTTCGCCCGGTTCGAAGGTGGCTGCGCCGATGCTGACGGTGACGTGCGCGCTGGTGGGGCTGGACAGGTGCATCAGGCCCAGCTCGGCGACCGCATTGCGCACGGCGTCGGCCAGGCGCAGCGCGCCGGCGGCATCGGTATGCGGCAGGATCATGCCGAACTCTTCGCCACCGTAGCGCGCGGCGAGGTCTTCGCTGCGGCGCGAGCAGCCGGCAATGGCGCCTGCGATCAAACGCAGGCAGGCATCGCCGTTCACGTGGCCATAGGTGTCGTTGTAGAGCTTGAAGTGATCGACATCGATCATCAGCACCGACAATGGCGCCTCCAGGCGAACCGCGTCCTGCAACGCACGCGATAGCCGGTGGTCGAAGGCGCGCCGGTTGGCGATGCCGGTCAATGCGTCTACCCAGGCTTCGGTACTCAGCTTGGCTTCGTTGCGGTGCATGCGGCGCAGTTGCAGGTCCAGCCAGATCCCCACGCCCAGCAGCAGGGTGCAGCCCAGCGCGGCCACCACGATGCGCTGGCGCGCGGTTTCCCGCCAGTTCGCCAACGCATCGTCCACTGAAAAGCCGGTCAGCACGGTCAGCGGATAGGGTCGCGCCGGTGCGAAGCTGGAGATACGCTCAACGCGGTCGATCGGCGAGCGATAGGTGGCGGTGCCGTGCTTGCGTGCGCGCATGGTCACGTAGATCGACGTCCCCGCGATCGAGGTGCCGATCACGCCCTGTTTGTCGGGCCGGCGCACCATCACGATGCCATCGTCGTTGGTCATGCCGATGGTGCCGTGCGGGCCGACCTCGAAGGTGCTGTAGTAGTTCTGGAAATACTTCAGCTGCAGGGTGACCAGCACCACGCCGGCGAACTCGCCGCTGGGGGCGTCGAGGCGGCGGCTCAATGTCAGCACCCAGGAGCCGTCCGAACGGCTTTGCACAGGCGGGCCGACCAGCGACAAGGCGTCGCGATGGTCGCGGTGGTATTTGAAATAGGCGCGGTCGGCGTTGTTGTGCGTCCTGGGGGTGCTGTCCAGCGACGAGCTCACCCAACTGCCGTCCGCGGCATAGATGAAAATGCCATGTAGGCGATCGGAGCGGCGCGCTTCGTGCACCAGGAACTCATGCATCGCAGAACGCGCGGCACTGGAGCCTTGGTCGTGTTCGACCCGCGACACCAGCCCGGACAGCACTGCGTCGGCGATGGACAGGGTGTCGCTGGCATGCTGCGCCAGCGAATTGGCCAGGTTCAACGACTGCGCCTGGGCGCTGCGCAGCGCGGTCGCGCGCTCTTCGTGGATGGACCAATATTCCGAACCGAGCAGTAGCATCCAAGACGCAGTCAGCACGAAATGCAGCGCGATGCGCTGAGCACGTTGGCGCCGCCGCTTGGTTGTTGACGTCACTGCGGCTACCTGTCTGGATACCAGGGCGATGCAACCGCCGTGCCACCCTACGCGTCGCGGCATGCATTCCTAGGCGCGTCGACACGTGCAATGACAGATCTGTGATTGATGCCTCACGTTACACGCAACAGCCCGCTTGATCGCGTCGCGACGCGCAATGGCTGCCGCAGCAGCGCTCGCTGAATCACCTCAACGCGCACGGCGACAGATGTCAGAGCCAGCTCGACTGCGGCTGCATAACGGGCAGCATGCTATGCCGAGCACTGAATCACGCTCAGGAGTTCTCCATGCAAGCCATTCGTCTTCGCCATCCGGCCGCCATCGCATCGCTGCAGTCGGTTGCATTGCCCGATCCGGGGCAGCCTGCACGCGGTCAGATCCGCGTGCGCCTGCATGCCAGTTCGCTCAATTTTCATGATCTGGGCGTGGTGCTCGGGCAGATGCCAACCGCAGACGGGCGTATTCCGATGTCCGATGGCGCAGGCGTGGTGGAAGCGGTCGGGCCGGAGGTTGACGAGTTCGCAGTGGGCGATCAGGTGGTGTCCACCTTCTTCCCGCAGTGGCTGGACGGCGAGCCGTTGCACGCCGGTTTTGCCACCACTCCAGGCGACGGCGTCGATGGCTATGCGCGCTCGGCGGTCGTCGCCGATGCACGGGCATTCACCCACGCACCCCGTGGTTACAGCCACGCCGAGGCTGCGACGCTGACCACCGCCGGCGTCACCGCGTGGCGTGCACTGGCAGTCAACGGCGGGCTCAAGGCCGGCGACAGCGTGCTGGTACTGGGCACCGGCGGCGTGTCGATCTTTGCGCTGCAATTGGCCAAAGCGATGGGCGCGCGCGTGATCGCCACGTCCTCATCCGACGAGAAACTGGAGAAGGTGCGAGCGCTCGGTGCCCACCACGTCATCAACTATCGACAGCATCCCGAATGGTCGGCGCAGGTGCTGGACATCACCGAAGGACGTGGGGTGGACCATGTGGTCGAGGTCGGTGGGCCGGGCACGCTGACGCAATCGATCCGTGCAGCGCGCGTGGGTGGGCATATCGCCTTGATCGGCGTATTGACCGGTGCGGCTGGGCCGGTTCCGACTGCCGAAATGATGGGGCGCCAGCAACGCCTGCAGGGATTGGTCGTCGGCAGCCGCAAGCATCAACAGGACCTGGTGCGCGCACTCGACAGCTTGCCGCTGCGACCGGTGATCGATCGCAGCTTCGCGCTGGATGAGATCGGTGAAGCCTTCGCGCTGCAGAAGTCCGGTGGCCACCTCGGCAAGATCGCGCTGGAGTTCTGATCCAGCCCGCGGCACCGAGCGTCGGTGATGCTCCGCACGCCGACGCGCGAATTCACTATTTCGACGTGTGCAAAGGCCGCCGCCTGCATGACGTTGCTGGCAAGCGCAACCAATACTCCTCGGGTTTCTTCGCTTCCTTCACTGCGGCCAACCCACGTGCTGCACGCGCAACATTCAAGAAACTGTTCGGCCGGCCCTTCCGACTCCAACGTCATCGGCGCATGGGTTGGTGACTCGCAGTGATGAGCGTCTTTCATAGGCGCATGCAGCCACCAGCGCTAATGCGGACAAAAGCGGGAACTAGAATCGGGCAATGCACTGCGTCACGCCCGCAGTCGCCGCTGCGCACTCACGCGCTTGTGACCGGCAGCGCTGCACATTGATTGAGAACTGTAAAAGCCAGCATTGTTGGAGATGCCAGCCATGAGAGACATCAAGATGACCCGTCGCGAGGTACTGATCGCGGGGACGGCATCCGCAGCCAGCGTTGCCGCAACCCAATCGATGGCCGCCACCGCCGCCACTGCGATGTCGCAGCGGCCCGCAAGCGAGCCCGCCAATGCATCCAGCCAGGTCGGCTTCGAGGTGAACGGCAAACCGGTCACGCTGACGCTGGATAACCGCACCACCTTGCTGGATGCACTGCGCGAACATCTGCATCTCACCGGCACCAAGAAGGGCTGCGATCACGGCCAGTGCGGCGCATGTACGGTCATCGTCGACGGGCAACGCATGAACGCGTGCCTATCGCTGGCAGTGATGCACGAGGGCGCCAAGGTCACCACCATCGAAGGGCTGGGCACGCCGGACAAGCTGCACCCCATGCAGGCGGCGTTCGTCAAGCACGATGGCTACCAATGCGGCTATTGCACGCCCGGGCAGATCTGTTCGGCAGTGGCCGTGCTGGACGAGGTGAAGCGCGGGATCCCCAGCCATGTCACCGAAGACCTCACCGGCAAGACCAGACTCACCACGCCGGAATTGCAGGAGCGCATGAGTGGCAATATCTGCCGTTGCGGTGCGTACTCCAACATCGTCGAAGCCATCAACGATGTTGCCGGAGGCCGCGCATGAAAGCCTTTAGCTACGAACGGGCCAGCTCGCCAGCCGATGCCGCCGCCAAGGCCGCGCGCCAGCCCGGTGCCAAGTTCATCGCAGGCGGGACCAACCTGCTCGATCTGATGAAGCTTCAGATCGAAACACCGTCGCACCTGATCGATGTCAACGGCCTGAGCCTGGATACCATCGACGCAACGCCTGAGGGCGGCCTGCGCATCGGCGCATTGGTGCGCAACACCGATCTGGCGGCCGACCAGCGCGTGCGCCGCGATTACGCCGTGTTGTCGCGCGCATTGCTGGCCGGTGCCTCGGGACAACTGCGCAACCGTGCGACCACGGCAGGCAACCTGCTGCAACGGACGCGTTGTCCCTATTTCTACGACACCAACCAGCCCTGTAACAAGCGACTGCCTGGCAGCGGCTGCGCGGCCATCGGCGGCTATAACCGTCAACTGGCAGTGGTTGGTGCCAGCGAGGCGTGCATCGCCACCCATCCCAGCGATATGGCCATTGCCATGCGCCTGCTCGATGCGGTTGTGGAAACGGTGCGCCCGGATGGCCAGACACGCGCCGTGGCCTTGTCCGAGTTCTACCGTGCACCGGGAACGACGCCGCATCTGGAAACCGTGCTGGAGCGCGGCGAATTGATCACCGCCGTCACCTTGCCCAAGCCGCTCGGTGGCACGCATGTGTACCGCAAGGTGCGCGATCGTGCCTCGTATGCTTTCGCCCTGGTGTCGGTGGCCGCCGTCGTCCAGCGCGATGGCAGCGCACGCGTCGCAGTCGGCGGCGTCGCGCACAAGCCATGGCGCAGCGAAGCCGCCGAAGCCAGATCGAAGGAGGGTGCCCGCGCCATTGCGTCCGTGCTGCTCGACGGCGCACGGCCCACCGAACACAACGCATTCAAGGTGCCGCTGGTTGAGCGCACCTTGACCGCGATCTTGGCCGACACGAGGGCCTGATATGAAATTCGACACTCCCGCCGGCACCAATCCCATCGATCAGCTTACTGTCGTCGGCAAGCCCGTCGACCGTATCGACGGGCCACTCAAGACCACCGGGCAGGCGCCGTATGCCTACGAACATCATGACTTGCCGGGCCAAGCGGCTTACGGGCATGTGGTGGGCGCAGGCATCGCCAAGGGCACCATCCGCAGTATCGATCTAAGTGCGGCACGCAAGGCGCCAGGCGTGCTGGGCATCGTGACTGCGCAGAACGCCGGCAAGCTGCAAAAGGGCAAGTTCAACACCGCCAAGCTCTTGGGCGGTCCCGAGATCGCGCATTACCACCAGGCCATTGCAGTGGTGGTGGCGGAGACCTTCGAGCAGGCGCGTGCGGCCGGCCAGTTGATCAAGGTCGATTACGGCCGTCACGTGGGCGCCTACGACCTGGAAAAGGCCCGCGCCGGCGCCACGGTGACCAAGAAGGGCGACGCGCCCAACAGCAACGTCGGCAACTTCGACGCTGCCTTCGCGACGGCGCCAGTGCAACTGGATGCCGAATACAGCACACCCGATCATTCGCACGCGATGATGGAGCCGCACGCTTCCATCGCGATGTGGGATGGCGACAAGCTCAGCGTGTGGACCTCCAATCAGATGATCAACTGGGGAGCCGGCGATCTGGCCAGGACGCTGGGCATCCCGCGTGAGAACGTGCGGATCATGTCGCCGTACGTCGGCGGCGGTTTCGGCGGCAAGCTGTTCCTGCGTGCCGATGCAGTGCTGGCATCGCTGGCCGCGCGTCAGGTCGGACGGCCGGTCAAGGTGATGTTGCCGCGGCCGCTGATCGCCAATAACACCACCCACCGCCCGGCCACGCTGCAACGCATCCGGCTTGCGGCCGGGCGCGACGGCAAGCTCACGGCGATCGCGCATGAAAGCTGGTCGGGCGACTTGCCCGACGGCAGCCCGGAAATCGCCGCCGCGCAGACGCAATTGCTCTACGCCGGTGCTAACCGCCTGATCACGACCCGTCTGGCCGTGCTCGATCTGCCCGAAGGCAACGCCATGCGCGCGCCGGGCGAGGCACCAGGATTGATGGCGTTGGAAATCGCCATGGACGAGATGGCCGAAAAGCTCGACATGGACCCGGTCAAGTTCCGCATCGTCAACGACACCCAGGTGGACCCGGAAAACCCGCAGCGACCGTTCTCGCAGCGTCAGCTGGTCACGTGCCTGGAAGATGGCGCAAGGCGATTCGGGTGGTCCAAGCGCAAGGCCAAGCCGGCCAGTACGCGCGATGGTCGTTGGCTGGTCGGCATGGGCGTTGCGGCGGCATTTCGCAACGCGCCGGTCATGACCTCCGGCGCACGCATGCGGCTGGAGCAGGGCGGGCGCGTGGTGGTGGAAACCGACATGACCGATATCGGGACCGGCTCCTACACCATCATTGCGCAGACCGCTGCGGAAATGCTGGGCGTCCCACTCAACTGGGTCGATGTGCGCCTGGGCGATTCGAGCTTTCCGGCCTCTGCAGGCTCCGGCGGGCAGTGGGGCGCGAACAGTTCTACCGCAGGCGTCTATGCAGCCGCAGTCAAATTGCGCGAAGCGGTGGCCAAGCAACTGGGCCTGGATCCGGCCAGTGCCGAGTTTGCCGATGGCTATGTGCGTGCCGGCGGCAAGCGCGTTGCGCTCGGCGATGCCGCGGCCAATGGCGCGCTGGTGGTGGAAGACAAGATCGAATTCGGCGACCTCAGCAAAACGCACCAGCTCTCCACGTTCGGCGCGCATTTCGTCGAAGTGGGCGTGGATATCGCAACCGCCGAAGTGCGCATCCGGCGCATGCTTGCCGTGTGCGCCGCGGGGCGCATCCTCAATCCCAAATCCGCACGCAGCCAGGTCATCGGCGGCATGACCATGGGCGCCGGCGCGGCACTGATGGAAGAGCTGGCAGTGGACAAACGCCTGGGCTTTTTCGTCAACCACGACCTGGCCGGCTATGAAGTGCCGGTGCATGCGGATATCCCGCATCAGGAGGTGGTGTTCCTGGAAGAAAGCGACCCGCTGTCGTCGCCGATGAAGGCCAAGGGCGTGGGCGAGCTGGGTATCTGCGGCGTGGCAGCGGCGATCGCCAATGCGGTCTACAACGCAACCGGCGTGCGTGTGCGCGACTACCCGGTCACCCTCGACAAACTGCTGCCGCACCTGCCCGAGATGCTGCGCGCGTGAGCGCGCTCGTTGCCCCCGTCACGCATGCGCCGCCGGCGTGGCCGGCATGGCCGGGCTACGCGTTGCTCGACGATTTGCTGCCAACGCTGAGCGCATGGCAGCGCGCCGGGCAGCGCGTGGCGATGGCGACCTTGATCGATGTGCAAGGCTCCTCACCTCGCCCGTTGGGGAGCGAGATGGCCATCAGCGCCGACGGGCGCGTGGCAGGCTATGTCTCAGGCGGCTGCGTCGAAGCGGCGGTGGCGCATGAAGCCATGGCAGCGCTGCGCGATGGTCAGCCGCGCTGGCTGGACTATGGCGAAGGCAGCCAAGTGCTGGACATCCAGCTCAGCTGCGGGGGGCGCATCGGCGTGCTGGTGTGGCCGGTGCCGGATCTGGGCGAGCACCTCGCGCGTTGGCGTAACGCGCGCCAGCATCGGCGCGCATTTCATGTGGCCTTGGATCGTGCCTCCGGCACGGTGCGTTACCTGGCACATGCACAGGACGCGCGTGCGGGCGAATTCGTGCGCACCCATCGTCCGCCGCTACGGCTGGTGCTGGTTGGCGCCGACCCGTCGCTACTGGCGCTGGTGTCGTTGGCCAGCCAGATGGGCATCGAAGTGCGCGTGTTGCGGCCGCATGGTCCGGGGGAACCGCCGCCGGGATTGGCGCCCGAGCACTACGACCGACGTGCGCTGGGCGATGCACTGCGGGATCTGCATCTGGATGCCGATACCGCACTGTACAGCCTGGCCCACGATGCCGAGATCGACCTACAGGTTGCGCGGCGCGGCTTGGCGTCTCCCGTCGCCTGCATCGGCATCCTCGGCAGCCGGCAAAAGCGCGAAGGTCGTCTACAGGCGCTGCGTGCGCTGGGGTATGGCGACACCTCGCTCGCGCGTCTGCGTTTGCCGGCGGGCTGGCGCATGGGACGCTCCTCGCCGCATACCATCGCGCTCGGCGTCATCGCCGAAGCCACGCAGGCGGTGGCAGATGTGCAGGCCGTTACCGCAAGCTGATAAATCGCTAGCTGCTTCTGCCGCGTGCGTCAGTCATCAAGGCGCCTTGCAGCCGGTCGAGTGAAACACGGCTGCTTCCGAACACTATCGTCGCTGGCCTGCGACAGCACGCCGCAGTCTGCATCGCCATTGGCAGGCCTTCGCCGATGTATGGACAGCGCACGCAAAGGTCGGTCACCTTGCACGCACAGCTGGCGCTCTAGGCTGCAGCGGTCTTCCATTCAAGCAGTACGTCGCCATGACCCCTGTTCCAGATCCCCACGTCGACGTATCGCGTGATGCTGTTCGCCTTAGCTTCTTCGCCACCAACCATTGCGCACGTGGTGACTACGCCGGAACGCGCCACGCTCCCACCGTCTCGCAACCAGCACCGCACGCGGCTGCCGCCATGCCAGCGGCGTGCGGCACATGAGTGGCGATCACGCGGCGCTGGTGCTGGGCGCCGGAGCAGGGCGCCGGCTTGGCCGCTCGAAGCAACTGCTGATGCGCGATGGCGAGCCGTTGCTGCGCCGCGCCGCACGCATTGCATTACTGACTGCGCCACGCCGCTGCGTGGTCGTGCTGGGTGCCGACGCCGATACGTTGAGCGAGGTGTTGCAGGATCTGGATATCGAAATACTCCGGCATCCCGATTGGTCCGAGGGCATGGGCTCTAGCCTGGCCGCGTTGCGTCGGCATGTGCAGGGCGACCCGGCATTGCGACGCAGCCTGATCCTGGGGTGCGATCAGCCTGCGCTGGATGCCCCGCATTTGCGCTCCCTGCTGGAAGAAGCCGATCGCGCCGTCTCCGGATGCGCCACCAGTGGCTACAGCGGCGTGCGCGGCATTCCCGCGGTGGTCACGCATACGGCTTGGGCGGATGTGCCATTGCAGGCCGATAGCGGCCTGCGCGGCCTGTTCGCCAGCCTGGATATGCAGAGCCTGGGGTGCGTCAGCGCCCCGGCGTTGGCGCTGGATATCGACACGCCGGCCGATCTGGCCACCGCGCAGCAGCGCGGCTGGGTCGATGCGGAGTGAGACGCCATGACGGGTATGCGCGCAAATCCCTGGCAGCCTGACACCATAGCGCGGCGGTCGCACCGTAAGCGGCAGGCATGGTCACTGCACGCACGCTGGCGTCATCGGTGTCGATCACCGACACCGGTCCAGGCGCGTTACCTATCCTTTGCAGCCCGCCAAGCGACATGCCGGGCCGACGCGTTCAACCGTGCCGCAGCCTTACGACCACAACACAACCGCTTCCCTGATCACCAACACATAGCCAATCACCATGGCGGTCTTGATCGAGAACTGGAATTTCCTCAGCAGATGCATGCAACCCCTCCCCAGAGGCCGTCTTCAAGAGCGACTGATCACCCACTGCGCATCGTCCACGCTCGTCTGACGATGACTGATGACGCGGCGTTCACCGGTCCTGACCGAATGTAGCGTTGGACGTGATGTGTGTCACGTAAGAATTTTCCTACCGCCCTGCCAGTGTCAGCCCGACGGCATTGGCATGCATAAAAGAACATCCTGGCTATGCCGGACGCGGGGCCATTGGCTACTCTCCCGCGGCCCCTTGAGTAAGGGCACGCCGGCATACCGGACGAGAGAAGGCGTTCCCATTCCTCGCGCACTGCGGGCCTATGCCCCGTGCGCCTCGCTCGACCGCTATGCGCACTGGCCGGAGGCCTGATGGACGAGTCTCGTTATGTCGTACGCATCCATCCCGCACAGGGCGGCTGGTGGGTGACCCGCCCGCACTGGTCGCCGTTGCGGTATCTGCGCGAGCAGGGCGCCCTGGACTTTGCCGAATTGATGGCAAAGCTGCACTGCCTGACCACCGGCCAGCCCAGCGGCGTGGTGGTCAACACCGGCGGCGGCGATCGGGTGGTGCGGCGCTACGGCTGAGGCCGTAAGGAACGCGGCTGTTTGCTGCAGTACGTCATTGCCGACAGTGGCGGCTGTGCGCCGCTGTGCCGGGTTTGCGCAGACGTCCGGGTCGGCTAGATTCGAGGCACCGGCCACCTTGGTCCGGTCCGCGCTCTGGCGGCTACTTTCCTGGATATCCGCCTGTCGTGAATGCTGCCGGTGCTGCGCTGATTCAAAACGATATTGTCGTGTTCGGCCTGATCGCCGCCACCCTGGGCGCGGTGTTCTGGACATCCGCGCGCGAACAAGGGTTCTGGCGGCGTTTCTACGCGCTGGTGCCGGCCTTGTTGCTGTGTTATTTGCTGCCAGGCATCTACAACACGGCCGGTTTGATCGACGGTGCCGGCACACGGTTGTACGACCCGATCGCCCGTGACGTGCTGCTGCCTGCCGCGTTGATCCTGCTGACCCTGAGCATCGACCTGCGCGCGATCCTGCGGCTCGGCCCCAAGCTGGTCGCGATGTATCTGGCCGCATCGCTGAGCATCATGCTGGGTGCGGTGGTGGCGTTCTGGGTGATGCGCTGGCTGCATCCGGCCACCGTGGCCGGCGATACCTGGGCCGGCATGGCAGCGCTGGCGGGCAGCTGGATCGGCGGCGGCGCCAACATGCTGGCGATGCGCGAAGTGTTCGATGTGGACGCAACCACGTTCGGGCAGTTCGCGGTGGTCGATGTCGGCGTGGGCTATGTGTGGATGGCGGCGCTGATCTTCCTGGCCGGCCGCGCGCGCAAGATCGATGCACGCAGCGGTGCCGACACCCGGGCGCTGGATGCCTTGCGCGAGCGCATGGCGCGCTTCCAGGCCGAGCATGCGCGTATTCCCAGCTTGGCCGACCTGATGGTGATCGTGGCGGTGGCGTTCGGCGGTGTCGGCCTTGCGCATGCCCTGGCCAATCCTCTCGCCGCGTGGTGCAAGGCGCAGTTGCATTGGGCCAGCCAGTTCAGTCTGGACACGCCGTTCGTGTGGGTGGTGGTGCTGGCGACCAGCCTGGGCCTGCTGCTGAGCTTCACCCGCGCACGCACGCTGGAGGGCGCAGGCGCGTCCAAAATCGGCACCTTGCTGCTGTATTTCCTGATCGCCTGCATCGGCATGCAGATGGACCTGCTGGCGCTGCTGGACCGGCCATGGTTGTTGCTGCTTGGCCTGATCTGGATTGCCGTGCACATTGCCGTGCTATGGGGTCTTGGCCGGTTGTTGCGGGTGCCGTTCTTCTACTTTGCGATCGGCTCGCAATCCAATATCGGCGGCCCAGCCTCCGCGCCGGTGGTTGCCTCGGCGTTTCACCCGGCACTGGCGCCGGTGGGTGTGTTGCTGGGCACGATGGGCTACGCCACCGGCACCTACCTGGCATATCTGGTCGGCATCACTTTGCGGGCGATGGCGGGCGCTGGATAACGCGCGCCGCGATCTGCAGCGCCACGATTAAGCGACTGGGTGCGGTATCGCGCTGCGTGCAATCGCCAGCGCGGCTGGGCGATGTTGGGCGATGCTCGGCGTTGCGCTATGTACCGCGCCAGGCACGCCGCTCTGCGCACCGTTCGCGATCGGCTGACGACTCCTATGACACGGTGTCAATAACGTCGCGCCATGGTTCAAATGCGCGGGCCATTCCCGAAACACCGTCCGCTACGCGACGCCGGCAGCGATCATGCGCAAGCCTTGACGCGCTGTCGCCGGCCGCGTGCGTTGACAAAGAGTGGCCCGCGGCAGTGCGCGGGCCACCGGAGCATTACTGCTGAATCACCCGCCGCTGCTCTTGCTGCTGTTGCGGCTGCTGCTGGGTGTGTTGCTGATTGTGCTGTTGCAACTGGCTGACATTGGTCTGGGCCGGCTCGTTGGCTGCGGACGCCGTCTGCACATGGCTGCGCAGATGGGCCGGGTCGTCCATGCGGCCCTGCACCGCGATCAGGCTGTCGCCATCACGGTTGGGCACCAGGTGATCGATGCGCTGCAGGCCATCGTTGCCTGCACGCGCGGCCACGCTGGCGGCGGTATTGAGAAACGCGGTGTCGTCGCGCAGCCCCAGGCGGTCGCGTTGTCCATCCAGTTTCACTACCGCGTCGTTGAACAGCTGGCTGCCGGGCTGCAATGCGTTGCCGCGCGCCTGGCCCTGCAACTGCATGTCCTGCGCCTTCATCACCGAATCGATGCCGTGCAGATCCAGCCGATGCTTGAGCATCACGCCCGGCACCAGGCGCTGGCCGAAGGACAACGGGTCCGGCTCCGGCAGTTCGATCTGATGACCGGCCGCATTGGGCATGGCCCATTTGAGCGGGATGCTGTCTTCCTGCAGATGGGTCAGGATTTCGTTCTTGACGTGGTAGCCGCGGATCAATTCGCTATTGGCGTAATCCTTGGCCGCCGATGCATCCAGACCTTGGCGCTCCAGCGTGCGGTCGTTGACGCCGGCAGCGTTATAGGTCACCGCCGGAATGTCGTTGACCATTGCCGACGCCGCGGCCAGGCCGCCACCCAGCGAATGCCCGCTGATCACCACCTGGTCGCCGAACGCCTGTTTGGCCTGGCTGCCGAGCTGGATCGCCGAAGCGTATTGCGCATCGTCCAAGCCCAGGCCCTGGCCGATGTTGTGCTTCCAATCCTTGCCTTCGTCGGTGCCGCAGAAGCCCAGCACCACCTGCCCCTGATCATTGCGATAGAACGCGGCGTCGAAGCCGCTCTTGGCGTCGTGCAGCAGGGCAGGGTCGATGCCTGCCTGCTGCAGCGTGCGGTCGTCCATGCGCGACCAGCCGTTGGGCAAGGCGGCAAAGGTTTCGGCGCCGCCTTCGCGTCGTTGGGCGGCGGTGGCGTAGAGGTCTTGCAGCATCGCGGGGAACTGGCGGTCCTCCGGGTGCGGTTGTTGCCCGCGCATCGATTCTGCGAACGGGGTGGAAGAAGAAGAGGATTCTGACGGGCTCATGCGCGGCTCCTTGCGTTCGTCATGCGAAAAGCGCGCTTAGCGGCTGCTTTCCACGGGAATGTTGTGGGCGTTCAACCACGCGCGCACCTCCGATCTCACCTGCTGGCCGCTGGCATTGAGCAGACGATCCGGCGTGGTGAAGAAATACGCCTGGAAGGTCTTCTGCTGGGCATTGCGCACGGCGGGATCGACACCGGCCTTGAGCAAGGTGAGCACTGCAGGGCTAGCTGCACCACTTTGCGCTGCAAGGTGCAGCAGGCTGTTGCCGGTGTGGTCGACGCGCTGTACATCCGCACCGGCCTTGATCAGCAAATCGATCTGCGCATCGCGCTTGCTCTGCACCGCGCGAAACAGCGGCGTCCAGCCCGCACGCGCGCTGACGACATCGATCGGCGCCTTGTGCTGCAACAGGATCTGCAGATATTCCGGGTCCTGAGCCATGGCGGCCATGTGCACGACCGTTTCCTGGTCCATGCCGGGTAATGATGGATCTGCGCCTGCATCGAGCAATGCCGCCAAGGCGCGCGGCTGTTCGTTCCAGATGGCCCATTCGAGCAAGGTGACGTTTTGATCGCCATGCGCGGCGAGATCGACGGTAGGGGCGAGCGCCTTGATCTGGGCAACATCACCGTGCGCAATGGCTCTGGCGATATCGGTCAGGGCGGGGTCGCGGAAGGCGACGGTGTGGTCCTGCAGCGTAGCTGACATGGTGGTTTGCTCCTTGGCACCGGGCGAGGCGGTGCATGAGACCGCGAAAAACGAGGTCGCAAGAACGAGCAGGGCGGGGAATCGCGGTTGCATCGAAATCTCCTTCTCCTGATCGCATTCCTGATGACGCTGCGGCAAGTCCCGCCGCAGCGGGGCAGATCCTAGCAGCTGCAAAAATCGCTTGCGGTAAGATTTCGTGACATGACGGCAGGGCGGGCCGCATGCTCGGGGCCGCCTGTCCTGGCAGCGCGCATGCCGCGAGCGGCGACGGTATCTATCGCCACAGCCTGCTGCCCCACAGCCGACGGTCACACCGGGGCCGGCATAATGGCGCTTTGCGAGCAGATGGGTGCAATGGCGTACGAGCTACTGATCAGTGACTGTGATGGCGTTCTTGTCGACAGCGAGATATTGGCCGACCGGGTGATGCGTGAGGCGCTGGCGTCTTTCGTGCCAAGCGAGCCGCTGGAACATCTGCTGGAAACCACCTTCGGGCAGACCACACGCGAGGTGTTGCGGCGGGTGGAAGAGCGCTTTGCGCTGCGGTTGCCGGAGACGTTACTGGCGCAGATCCAGGTGCGCAGCGAGGCATTGATCCAGGCGCAGGTGCAGCCGATCGCAGGCGTACGCGAGGCGTTGGAGCAGATTCCGCTGCCGTTGGCGGTCGCCTCCAATAGCCGGCGCCACAATGTGATTGCCTCGGTGGAACGGGCCGGGCTCACCGCACGTGCGGCGGGACGTATTTTCAGCGCCGACATGGTGGAGCGGCCCAAGCCGGCACCGGATGTGTATCTGCTGGCGGCACGCACCGCCGGGGTCGCACCGGAGCGTTGTCTGGTCATCGAAGACAGCCCGACCGGTGCAACGGCGGCCGTGACGGCCGGCATGCAGGTGGTGGGGTTTGCCGGTGCGAGCCACATTCCACCGGGGCATGGCGATACCTTGCGCCGCATCGGTGTGCTTGAGGTGTTCGACGATATGCGTGATTTGCCTGCGTTGTTTGCGCTGCTGGCGCAAAAGCGCGCAGGGTAAGGCGATAGCTTGGTGAGTGGAGTGTGCGGTGTCCTCAGCGCTTGCGCGACGCATAGTGGATCCGTCCATGGACGTTCTTGCGTGTCATTCATGCAACCAAGGGCGCTGCAGAAGCGCGCAGAGCCGTAACTCAGCTGTGGATCTGCTGCACTGTCCGATCATGTCAAGTAACAGTGATTCGAATCATGGTCCGGTTTAGATGCAGTCGAAAGCTCGGCTAGTCGAGTGCGCGGTGCCCTCACCCCTTGCGGGACACGCCGTGAACCCGTCCCTGGGGGCTCGATGGCGGCATCCATGCCGCCAACGGTCCCACAATCGGTGAGGACACCGCACCAGCGAGTTGGCTGACAGCTAACGAAAAGCAGTTCACTGCGACGAACAAATGCTGCATGGCCCGATTGGGCTGCTGAGGATCTATTGGCCACGACATCCGATAAGCGCGGCGACAGACATCGACCGACTTAACACGCAATCTCGTTGATTGATCGTGCGATGCGCTGCTTGCGCCAAGGATACCGACCAACTCGACTGGTCCTTGCCCGCCCACCGGCGCGGGACCTTGCGCGGCATGGATGCCGCGTAAGCGCCTCCATGGATGGATTCACGGCGTGTCCCGCGCTGGTGGGCGGGCAAGGGCCCTGCAGCAAGACCTCAGATCAGCCGCTGTGTAACCGATCTATCGCAGTGCTTCAGCACGCCAAGAAACGCTTTTATCAATAGCGCCTAGCCCGCCCAGTTGCCTTCGGCCACATCAACGCAACAGGGCGCGATTCGCATCGCGCCCTGTTGCGTTTCTACCTCTTGATCAATCGATCACCCATCAATCAATCAGCCATTCAACAACACCGAAACCCACTCTTGCCGCCATAGCGCGCATCCTGGCGCTCGCGGAAGAAGGCGGGGTAGTCCATCACCGGTTTGTCGGGATGTTTTTCCAGCATGTGGCGCACGTAGTTGTCGTAGTCGGGGATGCCGCAGCACAGCCGCGCGGTCTGGATCAGGCGCCGCCAGATGCGGCGATGCGCCTGATAGTGACCGGCCAGGACGAGTTGCGTGCCCATTACAGGTCTGCCATCTGATGCGGCTGCAACGCCACGTACGGGGTTTCGCGGTCAGTGCGCTGCGGGTTGCGGCGTGCCGCCACGATCGTCTTGATCGAATAGATCAGGATCGAGCCGACCACGAACAGGAACAGTACGGTCAGCCCGGTGTTGACGTAGGCATTGGTGACGATCTGCTGCATCTGCGGCACCGTCTTGGCCGGCGCAGTGATGGTGTTGCTGGCGATGGCCGCCTGGAACTTGTGGGCCTGTGCCAGGAAGCCCTGCGCCGGGTTGCTGTCGAAGATCTTGATCAGCCCCGCATAGGTGGTGCACAGCAACAGCCACAGCGCCGGCACGATGGTGACCCACGCATAGCGGTCGCGCTTCATCTTGAACAGCACCACCGTGCCCAGCATCAACGCGATCCCGGCCAGCATCTGGTTGGAGATGCCGAACAACGGCCACAAGGTCTGGATGCCGCCGAACGGATCGATCACGCCGGTGTAGAGCAGATAGCCCCACAGCGCCACGCAGCCGGCGGTGGCGATGATATTGGCGGTCCACGACTCGGTCTTCTTCAACGCCGGGATGAAGTTGCCCAGCAGGTCCTGCAGCATGAAGCGGCCGGCGCGCGTGCCGGCGTCCACCGCGGTCAGGATGAACAGTGCTTCGAACAGGATGGCGAAGTGATACCAGAACGCCATGGTGTCTTCGCCCGGCAGCAACTGGTGCAGGATCTGCGCGATGCCCACCGCCAGCGTAGGTGCCCCGCCGGCGCGCGCCAGGATGCTTTGCTCGCCGATATCGCGTGCCGTGGCCTCGAGCACCTGCGGTGTGATCGAAAAGCCCCACTCGCTGATCTTGGCAGCCACTGCGACAGTGTCGCTGCCGACCAGTGAGGCGGGACTGTTCATGGCGAAGTAGATGCCCGGCTCGATGATCGACGCGGCCACCAGCGCCATGATCGCCACGAACGATTCCATCAGCATGCCGCCATAGCCGATGTAGCGCATGTGGCCTTCATTGGCGAGCAGCTTGGGCGTCGTGCCGGAAGCGATCAACGCATGGAAGCCGGAGACCGCGCCGCAGGCAATGGTGATGAACAGGAACGGGAAGATGCCGCCCTTCCAGACCGGGCCATCGCCGGTGGAGGCGAATTGCGTGAGCGCCGGCATTTTCAGGTCCGGCATGACAACCAGGATGCCGATCGCCAGCGCCAGGATGGTACCGATCTTGAGGAAGGTGGACAGGTAGTCGCGCGGTGCCAACAGCAGCCACACCGGCAGTACCGATGCGACGAAGCCGTAGCCGATCAGCATCCAGGTGATCTGCTTGGCAGTGAAGGTGAAGGCCGGGCCCCAGGTCGGGTCCGCCGCCACCTTGCCGCCCAGCCAGATCGCGCCCAGCAGCAGGATCAACCCCACCACCGAGATCTCGCCGATCTTGCCGACGCGGATGTAGCGCATGTACACGCCCATCATGAGCGCGATGGGCATTGTGGCGATGACGGTGAACATGCCCCACGGGCTTTCCGCCAGCGCCTTGACCACCACCATCGCCAGCACGGCAAGGATGATGATCATGATCAGGAATGCGCCGAACAGGGCGATGGTGCCGGGCACCTGGCCCATCTCCTCGCGCACCAGGTCGCCTAGCGAGCGGCCGTTGCGACGGCTGGACAGGAACAGCACCACGAAGTCCTGCACCGCACCGGCGAACACCACGCCGACCACCAGCCACAGCAGGCCGGGCAGGTAGCCCATCTGCGCGGCAAGTACCGGGCCGACCAGGGGGCCGGCGCCGGCGATGGCAGCAAAGTGGTGGCCGAACAGCACGTGCTTGTTGGTGGGCACGTAATCCAGGCCGTCGTTGTTGGCGACTGCCGGGGTGGCGCGGGTGATGTCCAGCTGCATCACCTTGTCGGCGATGAACAGGCTGTAGAACCGGTAGGCGATCAGGTAGATCGATACCGCCGCCACCACGATCCACAACGCGTTGATGTGCTCGCCACGCCGCAGCGCAACGGTACCCAGGCAGAACGCGGCCAGCAGCGCCAACGCGCCCCAGGCCAGCTTCGAGAACCCTTTCATGCATGCCCCTCAGGAACGATTCGTTCAAGGGTCCACCCACGCCCGGCCGCGGTCAATGCCAGCCGGATGCAAGGGGGTAAAACTTTGGTCGTAGGGTGCTACGGTCACAGATCGGTTAGGGCGCTGCCGCGCTGGTGGCGTCTGGAACGATCGGTTGCAATGGTTGCGGTTGGGCGGCGGCCCGCGCGCACCCATCATTGGCGCTTCGCCACAAAGCACAGGGACAAGCGATGAGCACCACGACCACCACAGCAGCGCACGTGCTGCGCACCATTCGCGGCATGCCGACCTCCGACGGGGCCGGGGTCAAGCTGACCCGCGTCATCGGCACGCAGCAGCTGCCGGAGCTGGACCCGTTTCTGATGCTGGACGAATTCGGCACCGACAAGGCCGAAGACTATCTGGCCGGTTTTCCCAGCCACCCGCATCGCGGTTTCGAGACCGTGACCTACATGCTCGACGGGCGCATGCGCCACAAGGACAACCATGGCAACGAAGGCCTGCTGACTCCTGGCAGCGTGCAGTGGATGACCGCCGGGCGCGGGCTGATCCATTCGGAAATGCCGGAGCAGGAATCCGGGCGCATGCGCGGCTTTCAGTTGTGGGTGAACCTGCCGGCGCGCGACAAGATGACCGACCCCAAATATCAGGAGTACGCACCCGACCACATTCCGGTGGCGCATCCGGCACCCGGCGTGACGGTCAAGGTGATTGCCGGTGCGGTGGGCGAGGTGGTCGGGCCGATCGTGCAACCTGCAACGAGCCCGGTGTACCTGGATATCGCGTTGGAACCGAACGTGGAATGGGAATATCAGCTGCCCAGCGGGCATAACGCGTTCGCGTATGCCTTCGAGGGCGCACTGACGGTGGGCGAGAGCGACACCGCGCGCGTGTTGCCGGCGCAGCAGCTAGCCGTGCTGGGCGGTGGGCAGCGCCTGCGCCTGCACGCCGGTGCCGATGGTGCGCAACTGATCCTGGTCGCGGGCCGCCCGCTCAACGAGCCGGTGATGCGGCATGGCCCGTTCGTGATGAACACCAAGCAGGAGCTGATGCAGGCGTTCGTCGATTTCCAGGAAGGGCGGTTTTGAACTGGCTCGCGCCCGACAGCAGGAGCCGGCAATGAGTGACCGGCCCGTCAGCGTGCGCACCGGCGCAGTGCCGTACACGGTCAGCATCCACGACGGGCTGCACACCTGGGGCGGCGATACGCAGCTGGCCAATGGTGGCAGCGACGCCGGGCCGGATCCCGAGTCGCAGGTGTTGGGCGCGCTGGGAGCGTGCACTGCCATCACGGTGTCGATGGTGGCCGCGCGCAAGCAGTGGCCGCTGACGGCGGTGCACGTGCATCTGCATTACACGCAGCGCGGCGCTGCCGGCACGGCGATCACCCGCGACGTGGTGCTTGACGGGGCACTGGACGACGAGCAACGCGCACGGTTGATGGAAGTGGCCGACAAATGCCCGATCCATCGCCTGCTCACCGGCGAGGTGCGCATCGAGACTCGGTTGCAGGCGGTTGGCGGCGGTGGAGACATGGCGATTCGGCACGACTGACAGACGCTTGCCGGCGGTCTTTGAGTGCGGGGAATACGAAATCGGAATCGGAACGGGCGATCGGTCCGCGCCGATTCCGGGCATGCGCCGAGGGGAGTCGCTGCTCCAACGTTCGCAACCGTGAGCGTTCTCCCACGCGTCGCCGCCGCACATGGTGTCCGCCAGAATCAAAACCGTTGAGCTGATGGACGCATCCGGCGCGCCAGGTGCATGTGCACGCCGCTGGTCGTCGCGTCACGCGCGTCGGCGTGACACGCGTGGGGCACAAGCATCGAGCGCGCAATGGTGATCTGCGGCGACACGCTAGCGGCAGGTCTCGTCAGACGAATGTCTGCAGCGCGCCGGGTAGACCCGCGCGCTGCAATGCTGTTGCAGCAGTGCGCAGCGCTGTGACGCGCGCTGCGTCAGCGCTGCAGCGCCAGGCTGGCCGGCTGCAGATCCATGTTCTGCACCATCGCCTGCATCGAGGCGAGTTCTTCGGTGCTGGCGCCATCGATCCACAGCTGCGCGTAGCGCTTCTTGCCCAGTTCGACCACGGTGACGCGGCGCGATTCCGTACCCGGCATGTCGCGGCCGCCCAGATCGAGCTTGTACCAGTAGAAATCTTCCTGCTGGATCTGGCCCTTTTCGGCGCGGCGATCGCGTGCCAACGTCATCGCCGGGTCGCGGGTCGTGAGCATCACTCCCACCACCTGGCGGCCATCGGCAGTCACGGCCTTGCAGACCAGGTAATCGGCACCGGCGAGCTCGTTCCATTGCAGGCCGGAAGCCGGTGGCAATGGCGGGCAGACTGGCGAGGTCTGGGCGTGGGCGGTGGCAGCGGCCAGCAGCAAGCTCAGGCCAACAAGGCAGGATGCAGACTTCATACACGATTCCCCGGCATTGGATGACGATGCGGGCGCGCCGATTTCGTGCCGTTGCAGTGCCTCGAACTCCCCGCTCAAGGACTGCCGTCCACGCAACGCGCTCCGTCTACAAGGCCATCACTACCACAGTTTTGCGAATCAGCTCAAGTGATGTCGCGCATGTGCCTGGCATCGCATGTGCAGCTTGGCACTTCCGTTACGAGACCTGGTGATCGCGCGTGTCAGTCCACCCGCGCAGCGCACGGTTTCGAGGGTAATTAACCGGTTTCGGAGCCGGTGCCTCGGGCAGCGGAATGAACTCCTCGTCGTCGCCGGGAATGCTGCCGAAGCGGCCGGCCTGCCAGTCGTCCTTGGCCTGCTCGATGCGTTCCTTGGAACTGGAAACGAAGTTCCACCATAGATGACGCGGCCCATCCAGCGGCTCGCCGCCAAGCAGCATCGCCTTGAGCGGGGTCTTGGCGCGCAAGCGGCCACGGGCGCCGGGCGAGGGTACGATCAGGTGGCGAGCTGGCACGTCGGCACCATCCAGCTGCGCTTCGCCTTCCAGGATGTACAGGGCGCGCTCGGTGTGCCCGGTATCCAGATCGAGTTCGGCGTCGGGCGCCAGATCCAGCGCCACATTCAGCGTGCCGCTGAACACCTGCACCGGCGATTCCTCACCGTACGCGCGGCCGGCAATCACGCGCAGCCACACGCCGTCGCGGCGCTGCTGCGGCAAGCTTGCCGCCGCGTGGTGATGGAAGGCTGGCGCGGTTTCTTCGGCCGAGCGCGGCAAGGCGATCCAGGTCTGCATGCCGTGCAAGGCGTGTTCGCGTGCGCGCTCCGGGCCTGGCGTGCGTTCGGAATGGGCGATGCCGCGGCCGGCCGTCATCCAGTTGACGTCGCCTGGGCGGATCACCTGATCCGAGCCCAGCGTGTCGCGGTGGCCGATTTCGCCGGCCCACAGGAACGTGACCGTGGCCAGGCCGATGTGCGGATGTGGGCGTACATCGATGCCGTGATCCGGCTCCAGTACGGCTGGGCCCATGTGGTCGACGAACACGAATGGACCGACGCTGCGCGCCTGCAGGGTGGGCACGGCGCGGCGCACTTCCAGTCCGCCGATGTCATGGACGCGTGGAGCGATCAGGGTGGTCATGCGCGGTCTCGTGGAGTGATGACGTAGGCACGAGCTTGGCATGCGCGATGGCCGAGGCGGGCGCGTGGCGTAAAACGCAGTGTCCGAGTCATGGCGCTTCATGCGCGTCGGGGAATGCGCGATCGGCGCGAGCTGGCACCGCACCGCGAACACCATCCGGGCATGGCATGGCATGGCATGGCGTAGCAGCGGTTCGTGGCGAGAACGCCCTGGTCCCTTGCAGGCAGATGCGTTGCCAACGTGGACATTGTTGCCAGCGAAGACGACTCATCCAGCGCTGCGGTCCGGGATCAGGCAGGCCGCAACATTGAGGCGTAGGCGCGGGCGCCATTCCCTTCCGCATGTCCAATCGGCAAGGCCGGAGGCGCTTGTGGCCAGCATGGCTGGCCTGATCTTCCACCGCAAGCGGCCGTGTCCAGACCTCGCCGCCGTTGCTGCCGCGAAGCATCGGTTGGCAGGTTCTGGCAGCGGCGAAGTTTCAACACGAGCGAAGTTGCATTGCGGGAAGCGTACCGCACAACCTAAATGCGTGGTGCCAAGTCACGTGTGTCATCGCGCCATGAATAATGGCGGCCCTTGCACGATCCACGGCTGCCGGATCGGCAACGGTCGCTTGCGGCGCAGAGTCCGCGGTGCGCACCTGGCGGCAAGCCGCTCGCGCTCTAACGTTTTACTCGCTGCGTTTGAGATTCTCATTCCCAATCTGAGGAATTACCTTCATGGTCTCATCGATCTCAAGAAAGAAAACCAAATCGCTGCTCTTCTGGTAATGGCGGCGTCGGTGCCAACCCTTGGTACTGCCCAGAGCGTCCAGCATGCCGTCTCCAGCCGCATCATCAGTGTGGCCGCTGGTGTCCGCTCGCTGGCCTTCTCGGCGAATGGAAAGACGGTTGCCTGCTATGCGGTCTACGCCAACAGGAGCGTTGCAGGGCCGACCCTCAACAGTGCGGTCAACTATCAGGTGGTTTCTTCGTCTTCCTCATGCAGGGATCAGCCCTACGCAGTCGGGTATTCCGTGAACTTCCAGCCCCCATCCAACAAGAACATGGTTTTCTTCCGGATCGACGGTGCCGGTCGCATCGCCATCACTGAAAACTGATTGATCGCCTCAGCGCCGCGTCAGTGCTTCCGCCCGTGCATGCGGCGCCTGACGCGGCTTGAACGTTTGCTCACAGCAGGTGGCCGGAATAGCCTGCCGGCACCGTCACCTCGCCGCGGCGCGAGGCCAGCCGGTCGGCTAGGCGCGTGGGCTCGGGCAGGCGATAGGCGCGCAATGTGCGCAGGGTCCAGTCGAGTGCGCCTTGCATCGACACGCGATGGCCGGGCGAGACGATCAAGGGATTGCAGCGCGGTTTGCTGCGCAGCGCCCAGCCGATCTGCGCGCCGCCCAGCAGGATCGGCGTGTGGTCGCCGCGCTCGGGCCCAGGCTCGGCGAAGCTGCCGGCCAGGCGCTGCTTGGCGATGCCGATGCACGGCAGGCCGGTCACCACGCCGAAGTGCGCCGCGATGCCAAGCTTGCGTGGATGCGCGATGCCCTGGCCATCGATGAACACCAGGTCCGGCGTGCGCGACAGCAGCGCCAGGGCCTGCAGCAATGCCGGCAATTCGCGAAAACTGAGCAGGCCGGGGACATACGGCATCGAGGTCGGCACGCGCGCGATGTGCGTTTCCAGGGGCAGCAACGTCTGCGCATCCAGCAACACGGCGGCCGCACGGGTGGTCTGGCCATCGTCTTCGAAACCGACATCGAACCCTGCAAGCAACTGCGGCGTGGCGCTCGCCGCGTCATCGAGTACCACGCGGCGTGCCAGTTGCCGTTGCAACTGTCGCGCCTGGATCACGCTGCCGTCCCAACCGGCGAAGACGGGGTCGTTGGTCTGCATTGCCAAAGCATCGCGCGCTGCATGTGGCGATCTCGTGCACGCCTGCGATGCACGCGCTGCCGCTACAATCGCACGCTGATCGGCCCCCAATCGGAGAACCGTAGTGACCCGCAAACTCGTACTGCTGCGCCATGGCCAGAGCCAATGGAATCTGGACAACCGTTTCACCGGCTGGGTGGATGTGGAACTCACCGACCAGGGCCGCCAGGAAGCTGTGGCGGCCGGCAGGCTGATGAAGGACGAAGGGCTGCAGTTCGATGTCGCCCACACCTCGGTGCTCAAGCGCGCCATCCACACGCTGCAGGGCGCGTTGAAGGAACTCGACCAGGACTGGTTGCCGGTGTCCAAGAGCTGGCGCCTCAACGAGCGCCACTACGGTGGCCTGCAAGGCCTGGACAAGGCCGAAACCGCGGCAAAGCACGGCGAGGAGCAGGTCAAGATCTGGCGCCGTTCCTACGACATCCCGCCGCCGGCGATGGACGTCAACGACCCGGGCCACCCGTGCCACGACCGTCGCTACGCCACGCTGGACCGCAATGCATTGCCAGGCACCGAGTCGCTGGCGACCACGCTGGTGCGCGTGTTGCCGTATTGGCACGACGCGATTGCGCCACAGTTGAAGGCCGGGCAGACCGTGCTGGTGACCGCGCACGGCAATTCGCTGCGCGCGCTCTACAAGTACCTCAACGATGTCTCCAATGAGCAGATCCTGGAGCTCAACATCCCCACCGGCATCCCGTTGCTGTTCGAGCTGGACGACAGCCTGCAGGTGCGCAGCTTCCGTTACCTGGGCGACCCGGAGGCGGCCAAGCGCGCGGCCGAAGCGGTGGCCAATCAGGGCAAGGCGAAGTAATCGCCGCTGGCGCTTGCAGCGCTGCGTGCGGTGCGCGCAGCGCGAGTTCTTGCGCGGCACGCAGCTGCAAGCGGCTGCGTCCGGTGGTGAATGGAAGCGGTGCGAGGGTGCGATGCGCGCTCCGCCGAGTGCCGGCGAGACACGATGTCAGGCACACGCAAACGTGGAACCCGGCGGATGACGCCGTTTACTGTCGCGCGTATCTGGTGACGCTTGGCATGCTGGTCGCCGGCGGCGCCGCCTTGGCTGCCGGCGACATCTCCGGCGCGGGGCTGGCGCTGCTGATCTGCGTCGTGGGGATACTACTGCTGGGGTTTGGCGTCGCTGGGCCGTCGCGACAGATGGAAGCGTGGGCCGATGCGGCGTCGGGGCACGAGGTCGCCCTGGTGCTGATGGTGTTGGCGTATCCGGTGTACCTGTTGATGGCGCCGTTCTACGCGCGGCGTTGAGCGCATGCGATGGCGCGAGCTGCGCCGGTGTGGGTGGAAACAGCGCGCCGCGATGTCGATGACAGACGCGCACGTTGTGTACAGATGCAATGGACTTTCATACGGCACGGCATCGGAGGTGATGGTGCGGTGCCGCTGCACGGATGTGGTCTGGCCGGTTGCAAAGCGACTGACGAAGAGGCAAGCGCCTGCGCTGCGCGGTTCTTCGCCAGCGCTTGCCGACCGGATGTCGACTTTTTTCGATCGCGCCTGCGCGGTCATGCCCTGGAGAATTCAATGAAGTTGCGCAAGTTAGCTCCGCTATCGCTCGCAGTCGCCATCGTGGTCGCGCTGTCTGCGTGCGGCGCCTCCGATGACGCCGCCAAGGTGGCGCCTGCCGCGCCGCAGGCGGTACCGACCAAGGTGGATGTGTCCAAGCTCGATGCGCCGATCGTGGCATTCAGCAGCAGCGATCTGGACCCGAGCATCGCTGCGTGTCAGGACCTCAACGGGTTCGTCAACGCCAAGTGGCTCAAGGCCAACCCGGTGCCGTCCGATCGCACCAGCTGGGGCAGCTTTGAGGTGCTGGCCGAGCGCTCGCTGACCATCCAGCACGCGCTGGTGGAGCAACTGGCGCGCGGCAGCCTGTCGGCCGGTTCGGTGGATGCCAAGCTCGCCGACCTGTGGCGGACCGGCTCGGATGAAGCGGCGATCGACAAAGCCGGCATTACGCCGTTGCAGCCGCAGTTGAAGGACATCGATGCATTGACCGATGCGCCAGCCATCGCCGCCTGGTTGCGCAACAGTTATGCGCAAGGCCAGGGCTTGGTGTTTTCGTTCGGTGCCAATGCCGACTACAAGAATTCCGAGCAGATGATCGCCTACGCAGGGCAGGGCGGTCTGGGCTTGCCCGAAAAGGGCTATTACACCGATCCGGCGCAGGCAAAGATCCGCGAGCAGTACGTGGCCTACATCGCGCGGATGCTGGAGCTGTCGGGCATCCCGGCGCCGCAGGCAGCCGCCCAGGCCAAGGCGGTAATGGCGTTCGAGACGCGCCTGGCCAATGCGTCGTTGTCGCGGATCGAACTGCGCGACCCGGCCAAGCGCTACAACCCGGTCGATGTGGCCGGCGCCAACGCCATCACGCCGCACTTCGACTGGAAGGCGTTCTTCGCGGCGCTCGAGGTGCCGGCCGGCACCTTCTCGCTGAGCCAGCCGGGCTATTTCGCCGAGCTCGATGCGATGCTGGCCGATACGCCGGTCGATACCTGGAAGGCGTATCTGCGTTTCCATACGGTGGACGAAGCGGCGCCGTACCTGGCCAAGCCGTTCGAGCAGGCCAATTTCGATTTCTACGCCAAGACCCTGCGCGGCCAGCAGGACATGCTGCCGCGCTGGAAGCGCACCTTGAATGCGGTCAACGAGGCGATGGGCGAGGCCTTGGGGCAGCTATACGTGCAATCCGCATTTCCGGCCGAATCGAAGGAGCAGATGCAGCAACTGGTGCAGAACCTGTCGGCGGCGCTCAAGGCCCGGCTGGAAAAGCTCGACTGGATGAGCGCGGAAACCAAACAGCGCGCATTGGAAAAATGGGCCAGCTTCACTCCCAAGATCGGTTACCCGGACCAGTGGCGCGATTGGTCGGGCCTTCAGACGCGTGGCGACGGCTTTCTTGCCAACATGCAGGCCGCACAGGCATTCAATTACCGCTACATGCTGGACAAGATCGGCAAGCCGGTCGACAAGCGCGAGTGGCACATGACCCCGCAGACGGTGAATGCGTACTACAACGCCACGCGTAACGAGATCGTGTTTCCGGCCGCGATCCTGCAGCCGCCGTTCTTCGACCCCAAGGCCGATCCGGCCTTGAACTACGGTGGCATCGGTGCGGTGATCGGGCACGAAATGATGCACGGCTACGACGATTCCGGCAGCCAGTTCGATGCCAAGGGCAATTTCGACAGCTGGTGGACCGATGCAGACCGCAAGCTGTTCACCGAGCGCACCGACCAGCTGGTGGCCCAGTTCGATGGCTATGAAGCGATCAAGGGTGTGCACGTCAAAGGCAAGCTGACGCTGGGCGAGAATATCGGCGATCTGGGCGGCCTGACCGTGGCGTACGATGCCCTGCAAATGGCATTGCAGGAGCAGCCGGCCGCCAACAAGCAGATCGATGGCGATTCGCAGGACCAGCGGTTCTTCATGAACTGGGCCACGGTCTGGCGCCGCAACTTCACCGACGGCGAATTGCGCGTGCGCCTGAACACCGACCCGCACGCACCGGCGAATTTCCGCGCCAACGGTGCGCCGTCGAACATGCCGGCGTTTGCGCAGGCTTTCCAGTGCAAGCCCGGCGATGCGATGGTACGTGGCGACAAGGAGCGGGTGACCATCTGGTAAGCGCCGTGGGCGCGCGCTGGTGCTTCGCCAGCTCGCGCGCCACACCGCCGATGACGGCGTAAACCACCACCTTCGCCGTGTGCGGCACGCGGTGCTGCAAGTCCTTGTGTCCACGACACCCGTCTGGTGCTTGTGGGAATTGTCGAGGTTGCTTGTGGCGGCGTCTGCACACCGGTCTGCCCGCGTGGGCTCTACACTGCCGCGCTGCGCATCGCGGAATCGGCAGTGACAAAGCGGAAATTTTTCAAATGGTTCGGCGTTGCGCTGCTGGTACTGGTGCTGGCCAGTGCGTTATCGCTGTACGGCTACGGGCGCTTTGCCGACCGCCAACGCGGGCCGGTCAGTCACGTGCTGCCTGCCACGGCGGTCGCGACGCCCATCGACAAGGTGGTGGCGCCATTGCAACAGGCGCATGCCGATCAGACCGGGATGGTGATCCTGCCGGACAACGTCGATGCGTTTGCGGTACGTGCGCTCACCGCGCGTGCGGCCGGGCGCAGCCTGGATCTGCAGTACTACATCTGGCACGCCGATTTCACCGGCAACCTGCTGCACAACGAGTTGCTGCGCGCGGCCGATCGCGGCGTACGCGTGCGGTTGCTGCTGGACGACATGAATATCCATGGCAGCGATTCGGTGCTGGCCGCCCTGGATAGCCATCCGCTGATCGAGATTCGCCTGTTCAACCCGACCCGCGCGCGCGAAGGCACCTTGATGCGCGGCGTGGAGATGGTGCTGCGCATGTTCAGCATCAACCGCCGCATGCACAACAAGGCCTGGATTGCCGATGGCCGCATCGCGGTGGTGGGTGGGCGCAACGTGGGCGACGAGTATTTCGATGCGGCGCGCGACACCAATTTCATGGATATGGATGCGGCGCTGATGGGGCCGGCGGTGGGCCAGGCCGAGCAGGTATTCGATGCGTACTGGAATAGCCCCAATGCCTTGCCGCTGTCTGCACTGGTCACCGCAAAACCGCAGGCGCTGGAGGCCTTGCGTGGCAGCCTGGACGCCGGCATGGCATCGGTGCGCGCGCATCCGTATGTGGAGCGGCTCAAGCGCTCCCCAAGCGTGCGCGAACTGATGCAGGGCGACCGCCCGGTGCACTGGGTGTCGCAGGCGCGCATCGTTTCCGACCCGCCGGAAAAAGCCGAAGGTGCGCCGCCGCAAGCCGATTGGATGACGCCAGTGCTGATCGGCGAAATGGCGCACGCACAGCGCGAGCTGAAAGTGATTTCGCCGTATTTCGTGCCGGGCGACGAGGGCATGCGCTGGATCGGCCATCTGCGCCAGCGCAACGTGCGCGTGAGCATTCTGACCAATTCGCTGGCAGCCAACGACGTGGTGGCAGTGCACAGCGGCTACGCCGGCTATCGCGTGCCGCTTCTGCAGCTGGGCGTGCGCCTGCATGAGCTCAAGCCGATGGGCAAGCCGGACGGCAGCCTGTTCGGTTCCAGCGGTGCCAGCTTGCATACCAAGGCGTTTGTCGTGGACGACAGCAGCGGTTTCATCGGCTCGTTCAACCTGGACCCGCGTTCGATGAACCTCAATACCGAAATGGGCCTGTTGTTCAACGACCGTGTGGTCACCGCGGAGCTGGAGCGGCTGTACAACCACAAGGTCAGTGCGCCAGTGAGTTACCGCGTCACCCTGGACCGGGGCGAACTGCGTTGGCACGACGATGCCGCGCAGCCGCCCGAGGTGTGGTCGCGCGAGCCGGCCGCGAGCGTGTGGCGACGTGGTGCAGCAGCGGTGATGGGCTGGTTGCCGCTGGAGTCGCAGCTGTAGGTCTGCTCAGGGTGTTGCCCTCATCCGCCCTTCGGGCACCTTCTCCCGCGGGCGGGAGAAGGGAATGTGGCGGTCTTTCGTGGACGGGAGAAATGCGCGTCGATCCTGCGCAGGCGCAGTGGTTGCGTTGGAACAGGCGCAGGGTTGTGTCCAGCAGATGCACAGGCTCTGTCGAGCAGTGCAGTGGGTCTGTCGCGAAGAAGACGCGGGTTCTGTCAGTACGTTCAGCGCGCGACGTGGACGTCTGTCGCGTTATTGCAGCTGCGTCACGATCTCGCGCGCCATCGCGCCCAGCGGCAGGATACGGTCCGCGCCGCCGCGCTTGATCGCTTCCTTGGGCATGCCGAACACGATGCTGGTGTGTTCGTCCTGCGCCACCGTGCGTGCGCCGGCCTGGCGCATTTCCAGCAGGCCGGCGGCACCATCGTCGCCCATGCCGGTCATGATGATGCCCAGCGCATTGCTGCCGGCCGCGCGCGCGGCCGAGCGGAACAGTACGTCGACCGACGGGCGATGCCGGTTGACCGGTGGGCCTTCCAGCACTTCGACGAAATACTGCGCGCCGCTGCGACGCAGCAGCAGATGTTTGCCGCCGGGTGCGATCAATGCGCGGCCCGGCATCACGCGGTCGTTGTTGGCGGCTTCCTTGACGGCGATCTGGCACAGGCCGTTCAGACGTGCGGCGAAGGCAGCGGTGAATTTCTCCGGCATGTGCTGCACGATCACGATGCCCGGGCAGACGCGCGGCAGCGCGGTGAGCACTTCTTCCAGGGCCTGGGTGCCGCCGGTGGAGGTGCCGATGGCGACGATGCGTTCGGTGGTCTGCGCCAGCGCACGCCCGCTTTGCGCCGGCAGGATGACATCGGCGGTGTGCTTGACCTCCGCTTCCAGCGGCGCGGCAGTCACGCGCGCGGCCAGCCGCTTGACGTTGGCGCGCGCGGCGCTGCGCACGGTCGCCACCAGTTCGTCGGCAGAGTCGGTGAGAAATTGCTTCAGACCCAGGCGGGGTTTGGTCACCACCGCCACCGCGCCGGCGGCCAGCGCATCCATGGTGACGCGCGCGCCTTTTTCGGTGAGCGTGGAGCAGATCACCACCGGCGTGGGCCGCTCGCTCATGATCTTGCGCAGAAAGGTGATGCCGTCCATGCGCGGCATTTCCACGTCGAGCACGATCACATCCGGCCAGTGCTGGCGCATTTTTTTGATCGCCAGCAGCGGGTCGGCGGCAGTAGCGATGACGTCGATGCCGGGCGCGTCGTTGAGCACGCCCACCAGCACCTGGCGCACCACTGCCGAATCGTCGACCACCATGGCCTTGATGGGAGCGGGGTTGGCGGCGGGGCGATGGAGCGCTGTCGACACGTTGAATCCTTGGGTCATGCCTTGCGGAAGATCGAGGGTGCCACCTGGACCAGATCGATGTCGAGTTCGCTCAGGCTTTCCGAATGGCCGATGCAGAAATGCCCGCCGGACTTGAGGTTGGACAGCACGCGCAGGATCACTTCGCGCTTGGTCTGGCCGTTGAAATAGATCATCACATTGCGCAGGAAAATCGCATCGAAGCTGCCCAGTGCCGGCAACGCGGCATTGAGATTGGCGTGCACGAACTGCACGCGCTCGCGCAGCCGCCGTTCCACCAGCAAGGTGCCGTCGTACTCGCCCTGGCCACGCAGGCAATAGCGTTTGAGATAGGCCTGCGGGATGCCGTCGATACGTTGCAGCGCGTAGTGGCCGGTGCGTGCCTTGGCCAGCACGCGGGTGCTGATGTCGCTGCCGACTACTTCGAACGGGCGGCCCTGCAAGGTGTCGTCCAGCACCATGGCCATGCTGTAGGCTTCTTCGCCGCTGGAACTGGCCGCGCTCCAGCAACGGAACGGCAGCCCGCCACGGTGCTCGCCGGCCAGCTTGCGCAGCAGCTCGAAATGCTTGGGCTCGCGGAAGAAATAGGTTTCGTTGGTGGTGAGCAGGTCGATTGCGGTCTGGATTTCCCTGCGGTCCTGGCGGCTTTCCAACAGCTGCAGGTACTGCGTATAGGTACTGAACTGATGTTCGCGCAGACGCTTGCCCAGGCGGCCGCACAGCATCGCCTTCTTGCCGGAGGAAATGGTGATGCCGGCCGCTTCGAAGATGAAGCGCTGGAAGCGGCCGAACTCCTGTTCGGTGATGGCGGTGGCGGTGCTCATCGGCTCAGGCCACGTCCGCATCGCTGTGGAACGTGTTGTCGCTCAGGCGTGCGATACGCACGGCGTGTTCGCGCCACCACTCCGACAGCATCGGCCCGGGCATCGGCGATGCCATCAGATAGCCTTGTGCCAGATCGCAGCCAAGTTCGCGCAGCAGCCGCCAGTCGTCGGGCGTTTCCACGCCTTCCGCCACGGCAGTGAGCTCGAGCCGGTGCGCCAGTTCCAGCGTGGATTCGAGCACGGTGCGCTGGCTGCGGCTGCGATGCGCCGCATGCACGAAGCTGCGGTCCAGCTTGAGTTCGGTGAAGGGAATGCTGGCCAGGCGCTGCAGCGAGGAGAAGCCGGTGCCGTAGTCGTCGATGGACAGGCCGAACCCGTGCAGGCGCAAACGCGCCAGCATGCTCAGCGCATTGGCCGGCTCCACGATGGCGCTTTCGGTGAGCTCCAGTACCAGATCGGCCGGGCTTAGGCCGTTCTCGCCCAGCTTGGTGCATAGCTCTTCGAGGAAATGGTCCTCGCCCAGCAGCCGGGGCGAAAGGTTCAGGGCCAGGCTCAGGTCGAAGCCTTCGGCGCGCCAGTCCACCAATTGCGCGATGGCCTTGTCGATGACCTGCTGCGTCAACGCGTGGATCAAGCCTTCGCGTTCGGCCAGCGGAATGAAACGGTCCGGGCCGATCATGTCGCCTTGCGGGCGGCGCCAACGCGCGAGCGCTTCCACGCCACGCAGGCGGCCGTCCTTCAGATCGAGCTTGGGTTGGTAGGCCACGCGGATCTCGCCGCGGCGCATGGCGCGATCCAGCCGCGAGGCGGCGGCGCCACCGCTGGACATCAGCGGCGAAATCGCCACCGGCGCGAACGCCGGTGCGTCGGCGGCCGGCTCCGGTTCGCACTCCAGTACGGTGGCCAGATCCTGCAGGTTCATCGGCTTTTCGATGCCGCCGAGCACGCGCACGCCGGCGCTGCGGCTGAGTTGCATCACCGCATCGATCAAGGCACCGCCGCGTTGCGAGACCACCACTACCGGCACGCTGTATTTGCCGCGCGCCAGGGCGTCGAGCAACTGGACGCCGTCCATGCCCGGCATTTCCAGATCCACCAGCAGCAACGATGGCGCCTGGGCGCGCGTCAGCCACTCCAGGGCCGCGTTTCCGTCGACGGCACCGTCGACCACGCTTGCGCCGAGCTGGCGACATAGCGCCATGGCGTGTTCGCGCTGGACCACGCTGTCGTCCACGACCAGGACCGGGCCGGCCAGCGTGCAGTTGCAGGAGAGAAGGGCGGGGCGCATGGGAGTCCTTGAGTGCATGCGTGAGGTCAGGCTGCCAGCTCGTCGGCTGGCAGCTGGGCGAGCGTGTCGTTGCCCAGCACGGCATCGGCATCGAGCAGGATCACGAAGCGCTCGCCGATCTTGCCCATGGCGTGGATGAAGTCGCGCGCGATGCCGGCGCCGAAGCTGGGCGTGTCGACGATGTCGGAGGGCGCGATTTCCAGCACTTCGCTGACCGCATCCACCAAGAGCCCAAGCACCTGATGCAGCTCGCCATGCGCGATCTCCACGATCACGATGCAGCTGCGCTTGGTGATCGCGCTGGCGGTGCGGCCAAAGCGTTGCTGCAGATCCACCACCGGCACCACCGCGCCACGCAGATTGATCACCCCGCGCAGCGCCGGCGGCATCATCGGCACATCGGTCGGCACGCGGTATTCGATGATTTCCTTGATGCCCAGGATGCCCAGGCCGAACATCTCCCGGCCCAGCAGAAAGGTCAGGTATTGCTGCGGTGCCGTCGATGACGGCATCTGGTGGTTGGTTGCGGGGCGCGCTTGCATCGTCGGCTCCTCAGAAGCTGGCGAATTGCGATTCGTCGATCGCATCGGCGGTGGCGGCCACCGCACTGATCTGGCGCACATTGGTGCGTCGCGGCGGCGCGCTGCTCACGATGGCAGGCGCATGCGCTGCGATCCTGCGCGGTCCCTGCCTGCTGCTGCCCGACACGGCGCCGCGGCCGCCGTTGCCCAGCCGGAAGAAGCCCATCAGCTGCTGCAGCTGTTCGGCCTGTGCGCTCATCTCTTCCGAGGTGGCGGCCAGTTCTTCGGCATTGGCGGCGGCCGATTGGGTGGTCTGGTTCAACTGGCCCACGGCGGTATTGATCTGGCTGACGCCGGCGGTCTGTTCTTCGGAAGCGGCGGCGATTTCCTGCACCAGGTCGGAGGTGCGGCGGATCGAAGGCACCATCTCGCCAAGTACGCGGCCGGCGCTTTCGGCCAGTTCCACGCTGGATTCGGCCACTTCGCCGATTTCCTGCGCAGCGATCTGGCTGCGTTCGGCCAGCTTGCGCACTTCGGCGGCCACCACCGCAAAGCCCTTGCCGTGTTCGCCGGCGCGCGCGGCTTCGATGGCGGCATTGAGCGCCAGCAGGTTGGTCTGATAGGCGATGTCGTCGATGATGCCGATCTTCTTGGCGATCTCCTTCATCGCCACCACGGTGGCGCGCACGGTGTCGCCGCCGTCGGCCGCTTCGCTGGCCGCCTTGGCCGCCATGCTGTCGGTGACGCGCGCGTTTTCGGTGTTCTGTGCGATGGAGGCGGTCATCTGCTCCAGCGAGGCGCTGGTTTCTTCCACACCGGCCGCCTGTTCGCTGGCGGCCTGGGCCAGCGCCTGCGCGGTGGCGCTGACCTCTTCCGAGGCACTGGCCAGGTTTTCGGCGTTGCGGTTGACCTCATCGACGATCTCGGTCAGGCGGCTCATGGTGGTGTTGACATAGCGCTGCATGTCGGCGAATGCGCCTTCGTAACGGCCTTCCACGGTGTGGGTGAGGTCGCCTTCGGCCATCGCGCCCATGACCTGGATCACTTCGGAAATGCTGCGCAGATTGCCGCGCGCGCGCTCCACGGTGTCGTTGATGAAGGCCTTCTTGCCCGGCAGCTGCGCCAGCGGTGCATCGAAGTTGCCGCGGCCGAATTCGGCCACCACGCCCATCGCCAGTTTCTTGACCGCGATATGCGCGCCCACCATCTGGTTGATGCCCAGCGCCATGCTGCGGAAATCGCCATCGAAGCGGCTGCTGTCGATGACCACGTCGATATCGCCGGCTTCATGTTCGGCCGACATGTGGTTGATCTCGGCGATCAGGCCGGTGAGGTTGCCGCGGACCTGTTCGATGGTGTCGTTGATGAAGCGCTTCTTGCCCGGCAGCAACGGCAGCTGTGCGGTGAAGTTGCCGCGGCCGAATTCGCTGACGCAGGCGATGGCCTGCTTCTTGACCGCGATATGGCTGGCCACCATCGCGTTGATGCCCTCGGCCATGCGACGGAAATCGCCGGTGAAGCGCTGGGTGTCGATGACCACGTCGATATCGCCGGCATCGTGCTCGGCCGACATGCGGTTGACCTCGGCGACCATACCGGTGAGGTTGCCGCGGATCTGGTCGACGATCTCGTTGATGAAGGCCTTCTTGCCCGGCAACCGTTCCAGTTCGGCGGAAAAATTGCCGCGACCGAACTCGGCCACGCACGCCATCGCCTGTTTTTTCACCGCGATATGGCTGGCCACCATGCGGTTGATGCCATCGCCCATGGTGCGGAAATCGCCATCGAAGCGCGCCACATCGATGCGCGCGTCGATCTCGCCGGCATCGTGTTCGCGCGAAACGCGGTTGATTTCCTCGTTGACGTGGCGGATGCCGCTCTGCACCTTGCGCAGCCCGCGCAGGACATCGCTGGCCTGGTCGTCGCGCCCTTGCGGCAGCGCCACGTCGAAGTTGCCGCGCGAGAACGCGTCCAGCGTGGTGGTGGCCATCTCCAGCGACGCGCTGGCGATACGGATTGCCCAGACCAGCAAGGCGCCGCTGATCGATGCTGCAACGATACTGGTGCCCAGTAAGGCTGCGTGCGAGAGCGTCAGCGCAACCCCGGCGACGACCACGACGACGGGCAGGGCGACGGCAAGCGCGGCGGTGAACCACAACTGCGTAGCGATCGGGAGACGGTGTGACATGACGGTGGCTTCCTGGGGTCAGGTAACGACAAACGATGGTTCGGACCGGAGCGATGGCGCGGGCGTTCAGGCCGCCAGCGCGTCCTGGTTGGGATGCAACTGCTGAATCAGGCTGGGCACATCCAGAATCAGTGCGACATCGCCGCTTCCGAGAATGCTCGAGCCGCTGATGCCTTTGACCTGCGCGAACACCTTGGACAGCGGCTTGATCACCGTCTGCCATTCGCCGAGCAGGGTGTCCACCACCAGGCCGAAGCGCTGCGCGCCCTGTCGGATCACCACGATGCTTTCGCGCGCCGGCGTCTTGCCGCCCAGCGCGAACAGTTCGCGCAGGCGCACGTACGGCAACACGCTGCCGCGCAGGTCGATGTAATCGCTGGCGTAGTCGGGGGTGAACTCAACGCACTCTTCGACCACATCCAGCGGCACCACGAAGACCGATTTGCCCACTCCCACCTGGAAGCCGTTGATGATCGCCAGCGTCAGCGGCAGGCGCACCGAGATGGTGGTGCCCACGCCGGCGGCGCTGTCGATCTCGACCGTGCCGCGCAGTGCGGTGATGTTGCGCTTGACCACGTCCATGCCCACGCCGCGTCCGGACAGATTGGTGACCTTTTCCGCAGTGGAAAAACCCGGTTCGAAGATCATCGCGAATACGTCGCGGTCGCTGAGTTGGCGGCCGGGTTCGATCAGGCCGCGTTCGAGTGCCTTGGCCAGGATGCGGTCGCGGTTCAAGCCGCCGCCGTCGTCGGTGATCTGGATGACGATGCTGCCGGAGTCGTGATATGCGTTGAGCCCGACGGTGCCGCGCGCAGGCTTGCCGCGCGCCACGCGCACGTCCGCCGGCTCGATGCCGTGGTCCATCGCATTGCGCACAAGGTGCGTGAGCGGGTCGCCGATCTTTTCCACCACCGACTTGTCCAGTTCGGTGTCTTCGCCGGCTACCACCAGCGCGATGTCCTTGCCGAGTTCGCGGGCCACATCGTGCACCACGCGCTGGAAGCGGCTGAAGGTGCCGCCGATCTTGACCATGCGTAGCTGCAGCGCACTTTCGCGCACGTCTTCGACCAGGCCAGCCAGGATCGAGGCCGATTCCAGCAGCTGCGCATCGCCGGTGCGTTGCGCATTGGCGTTGGTGCTGGAGACGGCAATGATGAGTTCGCCGACCAGATCGATCATGCGATCGAGCTTGTCGGCATCCACGCGGATGGAACGCGCATCGGCGTTGCGCGCTGCAGCGTCTGGCGCGGCGCGGCCTGGCGCCGAGGCGGCGCTGGGTACTGCAGCAAGCGGCGGCGCGGAGCTGGCTGCCGTCTCGGCGGTGAGCAGGTCAGCGGCATCGGATGGCGCCGGAACCGACACGATCTCCAGATCGCAATCTTCGCGGACGAATTCGAACACCTCTTCGATGGCGGCGCGGTCGGCATCGCTGCGCAGCAGGATCTGGAAGCCCAGGTAATTGGCTTCCGGATCCAGGTCGTCGAATGCCGGCAGTTGGCTGATATCGGTGTTGATCGATTCGACCGAGCCCAGGCTGCGCAGGTTGCGAATCAGCTTGAGCGGCGAATTGCCGAAGCGCAGTGCGTCGGCAAACAGTTTCAGGGTAATGCGCCAGTAACCGCTCTGCTTTTCCGGTGCGCCTTGGGCAACGGCGGCCGCAGTGACGCCGCAGGCGCTGCGTTGCAGATACGTCTGCAGTTGCGCCAGCAGCGGCTCGGCTTCGGCGGCCAGCGCGACCGGGTCGGCGTGGCTCGGGTCTGCGGCGGTTTCCACCAGGGCATGGATATGGTCGCAGCACACCAGCAGCAGCCCGATCAGGTCCGAGCTCAAGCTCAGCGCTTCGTCGCGTACCAGATCCAGCACGCTTTCCACCACATGGGTGAAGCCGACCAGCTGCGGCAGATCGAACAGGCCACCGGAGCCCTTGATGGTGTGCGCGGCGCGGAAGATGGCATTGACCGCATCTGGCGAGGATTCGCCGCGCTCGGCCTCGAGCAGATGACGTTCCATGTCTTCGAGCAGGTCCCGGCCCTCGGCCAGGAAGGTCTGCATCAGCTGGTTCATGTCCATGCGCGCGTCGCCAGTCCGTTAGTGAATTCGTTCGCCCAGGCCTGCAACCGCATGCGGGTACAGGGCCTCGAGCAGGCCGAGCAGCTCGATGACATCGACCACCGCACGGCTGGAATCGGTCAGCGAAAACGGGCGGCCATCGGCCTGGATCGCCTGCTTGGTGGCCAGCAACAATTGCAGACCGGTGGTATCGATCTCGCTGACGGCGGCCAAGTCCAGATGCAATCCACCCGGATGCAGCAAGGCCGGCTGCAGCAACGGCTTGAGCTCGGCCGCGCGACGAATGGTCATCTCGCCCTCCAGGGCAAGGGTCAGCGGCGCGGGTAGATCGGACAGTGGCGTGTTCATTGGTGCCTCAAGCGGTGCGATGGCGCACGGGTGCGTGCCATGGCCTGGGAAGGTCGCGACCGCCTGGACGGGTGTGAGCAGCGCCGCACACGGGCCATGCCGGTCTATGCAGGTATCGGCGCCTTACGGAAATATTTAGGCAAAATTCAGTGCGATGACGGATTTGCGAAACCCGTCACCGACTGTGGATTAATTGCTCAGCTTTGTCGGAAGCTGGCTCAGGGGGAATGTTCAGCCCTGTCCCGTTGGACAGTTGGCTCCGGCCCTGCACGGCGTGGCGGGTGCGGTCCCGGCTTGCTCGCGCTCGTAAACCACCGGTGGGCTCTCTGTCTGCGCCGCACGCGCGGGGCTGGCTGCGGTAGTGATGACGGGCAAGCGCGATCGAGCAGGGGATTGCTCGCCTGCGTGGTCGCTCTTCGCATGCGATGGTCGCGCTCGGTGTGGTCGCCGCTTACCGGCGCGGTAGTGCTTCAGCCCGGCGACAACGCCGCCAACAGGCCGCGTGCCGCATTGAAACGGTCGGCGCCTTCGGGCATCGGCAGCTTGATGCGCAGTTTGTCCGGGCCGTCCATCGTGTAGATCTTCGGCTGTTTCTGGATCATCTGGATGATGGTCATCGGGTCGATCGCCGGCTTGGCCTCGAACACCAGCCGCCCGCCGTTTTCGCCCAGATCCAGCTTGCGCACGCCCAACGCGTTGGCCTGCAGCTTGAGCTCGGCAATGGCGAACAGATGCTTGACCGGGTCCGGCAGCAGGCCGAAGCGGTCGATCATCTCCACCTGCAGTTCGCGTAGCGCATCGGGGTCGCGTGCGCTGGAAATGCGCTTGTACAAAGTCAGGCGCGTATGCACGTCGGGCAGATAATCCTCGGGAATCAGCGAGGCCACATGCAACTCGACGTCGGCGCCGCGCACTTCTTCGCCGGCGTCCAGGTCGGGCAGCTTGCCCTGGCGGATGCTGCGCACTGCGCGCTCGAGCAGTTCGGTATACAGGCTGAAACCGACCTCGGCCATCTGGCCGCTCTGGTCTTCGCCCAGCAATTCGCCGGCGCCGCGGATTTCCAGATCGTGCGTGGCCAGGGTGAAGCCGGCGCCGAGCTCGTCCATCGAGGCGATCGCTTCCAGGCGCTTTTCTGCATCGGAGGTCATTGAGCGCCGGTCAGGCACCACCAGGTACGCGTAGGCGCGGTGATGCGAGCGACCCACGCGGCCGCGCAACTGATGCAGCTGCGCCAGGCCAAAGCGGTCGGCGCGGTTGATGATGATGGTGTTGGCATTGGGAATGTCGATGCCCGATTCGATGATCGTGGTCGACAGCAAGACATTGAAGCGCTGCTTCTGGAAATCCAGCATCACCCGTTCCAGCTCGCGCTCGGGCATCTGCCCATGCGCGATGCCGATGCGCGCTTCCGGCACCAGCTCGGACAGATCACGCTGCATGCGCACGATGCTTTCCACATCGTTATGCAGGAAATATAGCTGACCACCGCGACTGAGTTCGCGCTGGAAGGCCTCGCGCAGCAGTGTGTTGTCCCACGCGGTAATGAAGGTCTGCACCGCCAGGCGGTTCGGCGGCGGGGTCGCGATGATCGACAGATCGCGCAGGCCTGCCATGGCCATGTTGAGCGTGCGCGGGATCGGTGTGGCGGTGAGCGTGAGCAGATGCACGTTGGCACGCATCGCCTTGAGCGCTTCTTTCTGCCGCACGCCGAAGCGTTGTTCTTCGTCGACGACCACCAGCCCGAGATCCTTGAACTTCACGTCCGGCTGCAACAACCGGTGCGTGCCGATGATCACGTCGATGTCGCCGCTGGCGACCTTTTCCAGTTCTGCCTTGATTTCCTTGGTGCTCTTGAAGCGCGAAAGCACTTCGACCTTCATCGGGTAATCGGCGAACCGGTCGCGGAAATTGCGGTAATGCTGTTCGGCCAGCAACGTGGTCGGCACCAGCACGGCGACCTGCTTGCCGGCGCTGGCGGCGGCGAAGGCGGCGCGCACCGCAACCTCGGTCTTGCCGAAACCGACGTCGCCGCACACCACACGGTCCATCGGTTGGCTGCTGCCCAGATCGCGCAGCGTCGCATCGATGGCGGCAAGCTGGTCGCCGGTTTCTTCGAACGGAAATCCGGCCGCGAACGGCTCGTACATCGCCCGGTCCACCTGCAACGCCAGACCCGCGCGCGCGCGTCGGCGCGCCTGGATTTCCAGCAATTCGGCGGCGACGTCGCGGACCTTTTCGGCCGCCTTGCGCTTGGCCTTGGTCCATTGCTCGCCGCCCAGTGAGTGCAGCGGCGCGGTCTCGGCCGAGGCGCCGGAATACCGGCTGATCAGGTGCAGCTGCGCCACCGGCACATACAGCCGGTCGCCCTTGGCGTATTCGATTTCCAGGAATTCGCCGGGCATGCCGCCGGCATCGAGCACGATCAGGCCGCGGTAGCGGCCGACGCCGTGGTCCTCGTGCACGATCGGTGCGCCTTCGGACAGCTCGCCCAGATCGCGGATGATCGCTTCCGGCTCGCGTCCGACCCGGCGCGCGCGGCGCGGCTGGTTGGCCCGTTCCGGGAACAGCTGGCGTTCGGTCAGCAGCGCAATCTGCGGCTGATCCAGTGCAAAGCCGTCTTCCAGCGGCGCCACGGTAATGCCGAACCGCAGCGTCCCGGCCAGGAACGCCGGCACATCGGCGACCAGCTCCGGCTTCAACTGCGCGGCGGCCAGCACTTCCATCAAGGCTTCGCGGCGGCCGGCCGAATCGGCAGCGACCAGCACGCGGCCCGGGTAATGGCTCAGGAACGATGCGAGCGCCTGACCGGCGGGAGCGTCTTTGGCAGCCACCGGCAGCGGCGGCAACGGTTGGTCGCCGAGCGGAGCGGCCTCGTCGATGCGCGCATGATCGCTGGCCCACACTTCGATACGCGCCAGCTTGTTGAGCCGCTCGCGCAGCGCATCCGGCGATTGGTACAGCTCGTCCGGCGGCAGCAGCGGGCGTTCCACATCGTGGCGGCGCTGTTCGTAGCGGTTCTGCGCCTGGGTCCAGAATGCGTCGGCGGCATTGGACACGCCAGTGGCGATCACCGGCAGTACCCGCTTGTCCAGATAATCGAACAGCGTTGCGGTCTTGGCGAAGAACATCGGCAGGTAATACTCGATGCCCGACGGCGCCAGCCCGGATTTCAGGTCCTGGTACAGCGCGCTGCGCCGGGTATCCACGTCGAAGCGTTCGCGCAGGCAGGCCAGCACGCGCTCGATGCTGGCATCGTCCATCGGTACTTCGCGGCCAGGCAGCATCTTGACCGCGTCCACCTTGTCCAGCGAACGCTGCGATTCCGGGTCGAACACGCGGATCGAATCGATATCCTCATCCAGCAGCTCGACGCGCAATGGCGTGTCCGCGCCCATCGGGAACACGTCGAGCAGGCCGCCGCGGACGGCAAAGTCGCCCGGGTCCATCACCTGCGGGACATTGCGGTAGCCGGCGCTTTCCAGGCGGCGTTTTTCCGCATCCAGATCCAGCCGCTGGCCAACGGTGAGATCGAAACTGCCGCCGACGATGTAGCTCAGCGGAGCCAGCTGCTGCAGCAAGGTCTGCACCGGCACGATCACCACGCCGCGGGTCAGGCCGGGCAGGCGGTGCAGGGCGGCCAGACGCTGGCTGATGATTTCGGGGTGCGGGCTGAACTGGTCGTAGGGCAGGGTTTCCCAATCGGGAAACGGCACCACCGGCAGCGCCGAGTGTTCGCCGAGCAAGGCATGCAGGTCGGCTTCGATCTGGTGCGCGCTCTGGTTATCGCGGGCGATCACCAGCAGCGGGCCGGCATGCGCCTCGGCTGCCCGCGCAATCGACCATGCCAGCGCAGTCGGTGAGGATGGCGCGCGCCAGTAGGCGCGGAGCTGGCCGGACTTGGGCAGCGGCGGAGAGGGGAAGGTAGGCGACGGCATCAGCCGGCGATTTTATCAGAGCCCCTGCCGTGGCCGGTCCATCTGGCGTGAAAGGCGGTGGGCGTGCGCAGGAAGGTGTTCCGTGGTTGACCGTAACGTAAGCCGTGCGGCGTCTAGAAAATCAAAAGCCGCGTTGATCGAGTGCGCGATGCCCTCACCGCTTGCGGGACACGCCGTGAATCCATCCATGGAGGCGCGATGGCGGCATCCAGGCCGCCAACGGTCCCGCAATCGGTGAGGACGCCGCACTACTTAAGGGCGCTGGCGGCCAAGGAGAGCGGCATTGCACCTACGAAGACTTACTTGCACCGACTCCTGCGATGGCGAGTGGGCAAGGACCGCAGCAAACAACCAGCCAAACCGCTTTTACGAATCCCAAATCCCAAATCCCGAATCCCGAATCCCGAATCCCGGCAACTCAAGCATCCAGCTCCAACACCATCCGCACCAGTTCCGGCGACTCCGGATGCGCCTGCGGCTTGAAGCCCAGCGATTCTGCCAACTGCAGCATCGGCACATTGCTTTGCAGCACATCGCCGAACAGGCAATCCAGGTACTTGCGCCGCGCCCACTTGACCAGCTTGCGCATCAGCTGCCGTCCCAGCCCCTGGCCGGCGACGAAGCTGCTGACCAGGATGGTGTATTCGGCCTGGCGGGTGCCCGGTACCAGCGCGGCGCGCGCGACCGCGCCGACCAGCGCTTCGCCGGGCGGCAGTTGCTCGGCGGCGACCAGCACGATCTCGCTCTTGGGATTGGGATGGGTCAGGCGCTGCACCATCTCCGGGGTGATTTCGGTAGAGGAGCGCACAAAGCGCGCGCGAATTTCCTCCGGTCCCAACAGGCTGAAAGCTCCCTGCAGCGGCGGACCATCCTCGGGACGGATCGGGCGAAGCAGAAGGGTGCGGCCATTGGGCAGGCTGAAGTTTTCATGCCAGGGAGGCATGCGATTGCGAATGGCCATGACCGGTGTTCCTTAAAGATCGGAAGATTCTGGCACCAGCCCGGCGCGCAACCGTGAATGAATCCGGTGTGCCGCCGGGAGCCGACAGGGAGGTGGCAGTGCTTCCCACACCACTGTAACGAGCGGAGCCGTGAGCCGGTCGTGAGCGTGATGTGGCGCGCACTGTGGCAGCCGAGTGCAAGCAGCTGGGCCGCCGGAAGGCCTTCGTCACCCGGCCCGGCTTCCTGAGACATGCGTATCCGGTGCAGCGCCCGCTTGTCTGCGCTGCGCCGAAGGTGCTCGCGACAACTGCTATGTCGCCGACGCGGCCCGCGCGGCCCTGGCCATTGCAGCGGTGCAACGACAACGCCGGCCTACGCGCCACGATGGGGAGGTGCACACCTCTGCCGGCTCAGCCGTCCTGGCGCAGCCACTCCAGCCGGGTCGAGGCGCCGGGCTCGCCGAGATGCTGCTTGAGCACCGGCAACGCCGGCGCCAGCACCTGGTCGAACTGCCAGGGCGCGTTGACGATCAGCAGCCCGCTGCCGGTCAGGCGCAGCGGCGAGTCGTCCGGGCGCACCTGCAGCTCGGCGACCAGCACCGACTTGGCCGGCAGCGCGGCGGCCTTGCGCATGAACGGCTGCAGGCTGCGGCGCAGCTTGATCGGGTACCACACCATGCAGATCGCCTGCGGCCAGCGCGCCAGCGCCTCGCGCACGCTGTGGATGATCTGCGGGTATTCGGCGTCCTGCGATTCGTAGGGCGGGTCGATCAGCACCAGCCCGCGGCCGATCTTGGTTTCGCCAGCCCGCGGCGGCAGGAAGGCGCGGATTGCCGCGTAGCCGTCGCCGGCGTGCACGCGTACCCGGCTGTCCCTGGCGAACAGGGCCTTGAGCGCCTCGGCTTCGTCGGTCTGCAGTTCGCAAAATGCCATGCGGTCCTGCTCGCGCAGCGCTTGCGCAGCCAGCAGCGGCGAGCCGGGGTAGTAGTTGAGCTGGATGCCGGCGGTGGGGCGGGTGGGCTTCTGGCCGGGCGTGGCGTGGCGGGCCGCGGACTGATTGTCGGCCTGCACTGCGCGCAGATAGCGCTCGACCACCTCGGGCAAGCTGGCTTCTGCCATCAGCCGCATCACGCCGGCATCGGCCTCGTTGGTCTTGCGGCTCTCTTCGCCACCGAGTTGGTAGCGGCCGCGCCCGGCGTGCGTGTCGAGCACGAAGAACGGGGTGTCCTTGCGCTTGAGGGTGTCGATCAGGGCAAGCAGGGCGATGTGCTTGAGCACGTCGGCATGGTTGCCGGCATGGAAGGCGTGGCGATAGTTCATCGCGGCAGTGTAGAGGCTGCGGCGCGATTTGTTGCTGCCCATTCCGGGCGACGCGGCGCAAGCGCACGGTGGCCGCATCCAGATGCTGCGCGATGCCGCGAGCAGCGCTGGGTGTGCGTCACGTCGTGCCACGCCGTGCGTGGACCACCTCGTCCTGCAGGCGGTGCCCGCATGCCGGTATGCTGCGCGGCATGTCAGAGTCTGCCGCCCGCGTGCTCGTCGTCGAAGACGAAGCCGCCATTGCCGATACCGTGCTCTACGCACTACGCAGCGAAGGCTACGCGCCTGAGCATTGCCTGCTGGGCCGCGATGCGCTGACGCGTCTGCGCGCCGATCCGGCCGATGTGGTGGTCCTCGACGTGGGCCTGCCGGACATCAACGGGTTCGAGGTGTGCCGCACGTTGCGCGGTTTCAGCGAGGTGCCGGTGATCTTCCTGACCGCGCGCAACGACGAGATCGACCGCGTGCTTGGCCTGGAGCTCGGCGCCGACGATTACATGGCCAAGCCGTTCTCGCCGCGCGAGCTGGTGGCGCGCGTGCGTGCGCGCCTGCGCCGACGCCATGCGGGCGCGGCGGCCGAATCGGGCTGGCAGCCGCACGGCGCGTTTGCGATCGACCGCGAGGGCAGCCGCATCCGCTACGGCGAGACCCTGCTGCCGCTGACACGCTACGAATACGCATTGCTGGCAGCGTTGCTGCAGCGCCCTGGTGCGATCCTGAGCCGTGCGCAGCTGATGGACCGCGGCTGGGACGCCAGCGCCGACAGTGCCGACCGCACCGTCGACACCCACATCAAGACGCTGCGCGGCAAGCTGCGCCTGGCCGGCGTGCCGGTCGACCCGATCCGCACCCACCGTGGCCTTGGCTACGCGCTGGAAGTGTAGGCATGCGCCGGCACTTCCTTGGTGAACTGAGCGAGGCCGCGGGCTGACATGCGGCTTGGTCTCAAACTGTTTCTGGGCTTCTTCCTGATCGTGGGCCTGGCCGCGTTCTTCGTGATGCGCGTGTTCGTCAACGAGGTCAAGCCGGGGGTGCGCCAGGCGATGGAATCCACGCTGGTGGATGCGGCCAATGTGCTGGCAGAAGTCGCCAGTAGCGAGTTGGCTGCCGGCACGCTTGCCGATGGCCGCTTCGCGCGCAACGTGGCCAGGGCCCAGCAGCGCGACCCCAAGGCATGGGTATGGCGCTTTCGCAAGAACACGGTGGATTACCGCGTGACCGTCACCGACGCGCGCGGCGTGGTGGTGTTCGATTCGCTGGGCCGCGACGTGGGCCGCGACAACTCGCGCTGGAACGATGTCTACCGCACGTTGCGCGGCGAATATGGCGCGCGTTCCAGCCCGGAGATCGATGGCGACCCCGCCGCCACGGTGATGCATGTGGCCGCGCCGATCTACGCACCGGATGACCCCGGGCAACTGATCGGCGTGCTGACCCTGGCACAGCCCAATCGCAGCATCGACCCGTTTATCGAGGCCAGCCAGCGCAACATCCTGCAGCGCGGCGCCTGGTTGATCGGCATTTCAGCGTTGATCGGCATCTTGATGACCTGGTGGTTGATGCGTGGCATCGGCCGGCTCAATCGCTATGCGCAGGCGGTGAGCGCCGGCATCCCGGTACCGCCGCCCGAACCGCGTGGCGACGAGATCGGCGATCTGGGCCAGGCGCTGGAGAGCATGCGCCGCAAGCTGGAAGGCAAGGCGTATGTAGAGCAGTACGTGCAGTCGCTGACGCACGAGATGAAAAGCCCGCTGGCGGCGATTCGCGGTGCCTCGGAGTTGTTGGCCGAGCCACTGCCGGAGGCCGACCGCCAGCATTTCGTTGCCACCATCCGCGCGCAGGAGCGCCGGCTCACCGAAACCATCGACAAGCTGCTGGCACTGGCCGAGGTGGAGCAGCACGGCTGGCTGCAGAAGCGCGAGCGCGTCGGTATCGATGGGCTGCTACAGGCTGCGGCGGACGCAGTGGCGCTGCGTGCCGCGGCGGCGGGCGTCACCGTGGAGGTGGATGCGGGGCCTGGCGCGTCAGGCGGTCACCACGTACTTGGCGATGGTTTTCTGCTGCGACAGGCACTGATCAATCTGCTCGAAAACGCCATCGCGTTTTCGCCGCAAAACAGCCATGTGCGCCTGCATGCGCGGCTGCACGATGGACATTGGGAATTGGCGGTCGAAGACCGTGGCAGCGGCGTGCCCGATTACGCGCTCGAGCGCGTCTTCGAGCGGTTCTATTCGCTGGCACGCCCGCAGACCGGCCAGCGCAGCTCCGGTCTTGGGTTGCCGTTCGTGCGCGAGGTCGCGCGCCTGCATGGCGGGGACGTGACGCTGGGCAATCGCCACGGTGGCGGTGCGCGTGCGGTGTTGCGCCTGCCGATCGGCTGAGTTGCCGCGGTGGCTGGCGCCTGTGGCAGCCCTGCGTTCAAGGCTGCGGCATGTGCGCCAGAGCACATGCCGCGCCTGCGTCACGCAGCGTACGGCGCGTGGCCGCGCTGTCCTAGTACACCACGTCGGCCCCGATCACATCCTTGGCGACCACCGACCAGGACAGTTTGCCGAAGCCTTTGTTGCCCCATGCGGTGCCCCAGCTGTTTTCCACGATCAGTCCTTCGCTGTCGTAGCCCAGCGCGATCACGGCATGCCCACCCAGAATTGGCGTCTTGACGTCGTAATCGACCTGATTCTTGGCTGTCAGGTCTTCAAAGCCCTGGCGCACATAGAAGCCGATCGCCACCGGCGTGGAAGAGGCAAGGGCGAGCTTGATCTGTTGGATCAGGGCGCTTCCCCCATTCCCCCGGCCCGAATACAGCACGGTGTAATGGCGATACGGCGTCGGGTTCCTGGCAGCGTTGGCCTTGTCGGCGGTAGTGGGTTGGTGTTTCCAGTCGTAGTTGCCCCACGAATAGTGCTGCTCGGTGTCGATGCCCTGCGCAAGCGCGATCTCCAGCGGCGCTTCCAGGGTGGAGCCTTCATCCACGCCGCCGTTGACCTGGCTGTATAGGTACATCGGGGCAAAGCGCGTCTGGGCCTGTTTGTTGGCGTTGGCATACCAACCGGTCAAGGTGTGAGCGGCCGCCCATGACGCGCATGCTCCGATCTGGCCCTGGTCGCCCGGCGTGATCGCCCATGCAGTCAGGTCGACACTGGCAGGCAGCGGTGTGCTAACGCTTGCGGTACCGAACAACGGGGTGACCGGCTGCATTAACGACGAAGGCTTCAGGCCCATGCCGTGCACTGCCGCCTGCGCGGTGGCAGCGGTCAGGCTCAGGGCGGCGAGCAGGCAAAGGGCGAGCGAACGGTGCGTGTTCATGGAAGACAGCTCCAGGCAAGAGAGGAATGCAGTCGTGCGCAGTGACCAAACCACTGCCGAATCGGCATGCAGCCATGACAGCGCCGAAGCAGCGCATGCGGCTGAAGACCTCATCGAAGAACAGCGAACTGGAAGCGGCGATCAGATAAAAGGAGGGATTCGGGGCTGCGCACCTGCCCATGCATCGTTACGCGTGAAGGCGACGCGTGCGGCGGCAAGGCGAAGTGCTGCCGATCAAACGGAAGCCTGTTTTGGGCACGGGTTGCACTTTGGAGAGTTGAAAACCGTATTTCGTCAATGCGTCACAGTGGCGGTCGTCGAATAACCGGGTCGCGCACTTCACCTTCGCTTCAAATTCGCCTCAAACCTGCGACACCGGCGCAGCGCACCCTGGCCACCTCCCAAGATGAGGATGGCCGATGAAATCCCTGAAACTGTTATTGCGGTTCGCCACCATCGGTGGGCTGATCCTGCTGTTGCTGATTCCGCTGCTCCTGATCCGTGGCGCGGTGCAGGACCGCGCGCGCTACCGCGACGAGGCGGTGGAGCGGGTGGCGCAGAGCAAGGCTGGCGAGCAGCAGTTCATCGCGCCGGTGCGGGTACTGCCGTATACCGAAGACGTGCAGGTCACCGAGCCGGACGAGCAGGGCAACCAGCGCAAGGTCTGGCGCAAGCGCGAAGGGACGCTGCTGCAAACGCCGCGTCGCCTGAAACTCAGCGGCGAAATGGTGCCCTCGGTGCGCGAGGTGGGCTTGTACCGGGTGCAGGTGTATTCCTGGAAAGCCACCTTGCATGCCGAATACGACTCCTTCGACTACGCGGCTGCGCCGACCCGTGCGTATGGCCAGCCGTACCTGGCAATCGGTATGTCCGACGTGCGCGGGTTGGTGGGCACGCCGCGCTTGCAGGTCGATGGCCGCACGTTGGCGCTGGAGAGCGGTGCAGGCGCACTGGCCGACCGTTCGGCGGGCATCCATGCCCAACTGGGCCCGCTGGCCGACCCGGTCGCCGGCCGGCTGCAGGACGGCAACGTGGTGGACATGCAGTTCGTGCTGGACGGCACGCGCCGGCTGGCCATCGCGCCGATCGCCGACAACAACGAGATCGCCCTGCGCTCGGCCTGGCAACACCCGTCCTTCGGCGGCCGCTTCCTGCCGAATGCGCCGAGCATCGGACCGACGGGCTTCGATGCGAGTTGGTCGCTGTCGTCGCTGGCCACCGGTGCGCAGACGCAGTTGCAGTCCAGCCATGCGGCGCTGGACACGCTGGAAGTGCGCCTGGTCGACCCGGTGGACGTGTATACCCAGGCCGACCGCGCCAGCAAGTACGGCATCCTGTTCGTGGTGCTGACCTTCGTGGCCTTCGTGCTGTTCGAGTTGATCAAGCGCCTGCCGATCCACCCCTTGCAGTACCTGTTGGTGGGCCTGGCGCTGGCGATCTTCTTCCTGCTGCTGCTCAGCCTTTCCGAACACATCGCGTTCTGGCAGGCCTATCTGGTGTCGGCGGCGGCGTGTATCGGCCTGCAGTTCTTCTATCTGTCCGGCGTGTTGCGCAGTTGGATCCGTGCGGCTGGCTTTTCGGTGATGCTCACCGCTTTGTACGCGGTGCTCTACAGCCTGTTGATCTCCGAGGACAACGCGCTGCTGATGGGATCGTTGCTGCTGTTCGGCATCCTGGCCAGCATCATGTGGGTCACCCGCAAGCTCGATTGGTACGAGCTTGGCAACAGCCTGCGCTGAGGCCGGCATGCTGGCGCAGGCACACTTGCACAGGCGCGCGCAGCGTTTGCTGCCCGCCGGCATCGACACGGTGGCGCTGCTTCCCGCAGCGCTGCCGCACGCTTGGGAAAGCTCGGCGCTGTCGGCCTTGCCGCTGAACCGCGACAGGCGCGGCGGGGTGGTGGGCCTGCAGCTGCACGCACGCACCGCGCAGCACCTGCGCATCGGCGGGCATGCGTTCTTGCAGGCGGCAGCGCAGCACATCCGCGCCGGCAACCCATGGGCACGCAGCTATGGACCGTGGCAACGGCTGAGCAACGGCAGCTATTGGGCACGCAGCACCGATGCGCTGCTCGGGGTACTGCTGGCCACCGACGAAGCGGCGGTGTGGTTGCTGTGGCAACAGCCGCAGACCCGCGTTTGGAACCACGGTCATTGGCTGCGTTGAAGCATGGCGTTGCAGCCACCTCTTGCTGGCTTACCATGGCCGGCATGACTGGCTCCTCGCTGATGATGGAAACGGTGCGCGGCACGCAGGTGCTGCCGTATCTGGATGCGGTGGCGCAGCTGCGCATCAGCGTGTTCGCCGCCTGGCCGTATCTGTACCAAGGCGATGCCGCATACGAGCGCGACTATCTGGCGGCCTATGCGGCATCGCCGGAGAGCGTCTTCGTGCTGGCGCGTGATGGCGATGCGGTGATCGGTGCATCGACCGGGTTGCCGCTGCTCGATGACAGCGACGCGTTCCACGCACCGTTCCGCGCGGCCGGCATCGATCCGGCCAGCGTGTTCTATTTCGGCGAATCGGTGCTGCTGCCGGCGTATCGCGGGCAAGGTATCGGTCATGCATTCTTCGACCGGCGCGAAGCGCATGCACGCGCGCGGGGCCGCTTTGCATTGACCGCGTTCTGTTCGGTGGAACGGGCGCCCGACGACCCGCGCAAGCCAGCCGATTACCGCCCCAACGATGCGTTCTGGCGCAAACGTGGCTACGCCCCGCAGCTGGGCATGCGGGTGCACCTGCACTGGGCGGAGTTGCAACATGGCGAGATCGACCACAGCTTGTCTGTGTGGACACGTGTGTTGCCGCAGTGAGCGCGGCTAGCGCCCTACGGCGACTGACAGGCGTCGCGAGCAGGCTGCAAGGTCGCTGCACCATGCGTTCGCTTGCCGGTCTGATTGCTTCGCCACCTCGATTCAATCATCCAAAGGCCACCAGATGAAAATTGCCGTTGCCAAATACCCCATCGGCAAGCCTGTCGATTTCGCCGCGTTTGCGGCACGCCAATCGGCCCTGATCGCCGAAGCCGCCGCAGCCGGTGCGCGCGTGGCGGTGCTGCCCGAATATCTGTCGCTGGAGCTGGGCGCAACGTTCGACACGCATATTTCTGCCGGCCTGCCCGAATCGCTGGCAGCCATCCAGGCGCTGCGCGCGCCGTGGCTGGAGCTGTTTGCCGGCTTGGCGCAGGAACATCGGCTGCACCTGATTGCCGGCAGTTTTCTGCTGGATATTGGCCATGGCCATGGCCGTTACCGCAACCGCAGCGACTGGTTCACCCCGGAGGGCCTGCATGGCTGGCAGGACAAGTTGCAGCTCACCGGTTTCGAAAGAGCCACCGGGCTGATCGAGCCGGGCGATGCAGTGAAGGTGTTCGAACTGGACGGCATTCGCGCCGCGATTGCGATCTGTTACGACAGCGAGTTCCCGCTGCCGGTGCGTGCGCAATACGAGGCCGGTGCGCGGTTGTTGATCGTGCCAAGTTGCACCGACACCGCCGCCGGCGCCATGCGCGTGCGTGTCGGCTGCCTGGCGCGCGCGCTGGAAAATCGCGTGTTCGTCGCGCAGTCGGTGACTGCTGGCGAAGCGCCGTGGAGCCCGGCGTTGGACATCAATACCGGCGAGGCGGCGGTGTTTGCGCCGATGGATGTCGGCTTCCCCTCCGACGGCGTGCTGGCGCAGACGCAGGGCCAGACAGTGTGGGCACTGGCCGAGTTGGACTTCGCGGCGTTCGAGGCCAGCCGTGCGCAGGCGCAGGTGGCCAACGACCGCGATTGGCCGGGGCAGTTGGCGCCCGATGTGACGCATGCCAAGCTGGTCGCGTTCGGTTGATCCCTCGTCCCAGGTACCCATGGCCAAGAAAACCCTGATTCCGCATAGCGTCCGGCTTGAATTCGCGCCCGGTGCGCTGGTGCACAGCAATCTGTCCGGCGCCGCCTTCACCGACGATTGGCTGTGGGTGGCCGGCGACGAAGCCTGCGCGGTAGACCGGCTGCGCAAGCTCGACCCCGTACAGCGGGAGGCGCTGCGCTTCGGCCAGGGGCAGAGCTTTGCGTTGGCGAACCTGCTCGATCTGCCGGGAGAAGACGGCGAGGAGGCGGACCTGGAAGGTATGGGCCTGTCGGACGGATTTTTGTGGGTCATCGGTTCGCACGGCAGCAAACGCAAGAACGCCAAGCGCGGCCGCGACGACGCCGAAAACGCCAAACGCCTGACAAAGTTGAAGCTCGATGCCAATCGCCGCCTGTTGGCCTGCCTGCCCATCGACTATGCGCAAGACGGCACCCCGCAGCTGGTACGCGAAGCGGCCGACGGCCGCCGTGCGCTGCGGCTCAAGGGCGACGCCAAGCACAACCAGCTCACCGACCTGCTGGCCGACGACCCGCATTTCGGTCCGTTCCTGAAGATCCCCGGCAAGGACAACGGCTTCGATATCGAAGGCATCGTGGTCGATGGCCAGCGCTTGCTACTGGGGCTGCGCGGGCCGGTGCTGCGTGGCTGGACGGCACTGCTGGAGATCCAGGTGCAAGCCCACGGCGACCACCTGCGCCTGGTCCCGCTGGACGAGGACGGCACCCTGCTGCGCAAGCACTTCCTGCAACTGGGCGGGCTGGGCGTACGCGACCTGCATTATTCCGGCGACGATCTGTACCTGCTGGCCGGGCCGACGATGGTCCTGAACGGCGAAATCCGCCTGTTCAAATGGCCGGATGCGCGCACCGTGCTGGCCGCCAACCGCGCACCGGTGCGCTTTCAGCACGACCTGCTGGAATCGGCAGTGCTGCCGCATGGCAAGGACTGCGACCGCGCCGAGGCCATCTGCAACCTGCCCAGACACCTGGCCGGCAAGATTCCCACCTGGCTGGTGCTGTACGACGCTCCGGGCACGGCACGCAGCGGCGGCGATTGCGTGGTGTACGGCGACTTGCTGCGCAACCGCTGAGCCACGGGCCGGGCAGGGCCACGCTGCGCAAGGTAAAATCGGGCGACTCCCGTTTTGCCGAGCGCTCCATGACCTGCCGCACCCGTTTCGCTCCCAGCCCCACCGGTTACCTGCATATCGGCGGCGCCCGCACCGCCTTGTATTGCTGGCTGGAGGCACGCCACCGCGGCGGCCAGTTCGTGCTGCGCATCGAGGACACCGACCGCGAGCGCAGCACGCAGGAAGCGATCGACGCCATCCTGGAAGCGATGGACTGGCTGGGCCTGGGTTACGACGAAGGCCCGATCTACCAGACCCAGCGCGTTGCCCGCTATCAAGAAGTCGCCGAGCAATTGCTCGCGCAGGGCAAGGCGTATTACGCCTACGAAACCCGCGAGGAACTCGACGCAATGCGCGAGGCCGCCATGGCCAAACAGGAAAAGCCGCGTTACAACGGCGCTGCCCGCGAGCAGAACCTGCCGTATCGCGACGACCCCAATCGCGTGATCCGCTTCAAGAATCCCGTCGGCGGTACGGTGGTGTTCGACGACCTGATCAAGGGACGCATCGAGATCGCCAACAGCGAGCTCGACGACATGGTGATCTTCCGCCCGGACGGGTTTCCCACCTACAACTTTGCGGTGGTGGTGGACGACTGGGACATGGGCATCACCGAGGTCATCCGCGGCGACGACCACATCAACAACACGCCGCGCCAGATCAATATCTATGAAGCGCTGGGTGCACCGGTGCCCAAGTTCGCGCACATGCCGATGATCCTCGACGAGCAGGGCGCCAAGCTGTCCAAGCGCACCGGCGCGGCCGACGTCATGCAGTACAAGGATGCCGGCTATCTGCCGCATGCGCTGATCAATTATCTGGCCCGCCTGGGCTGGTCGCATGGCGACCAGGAGCTGTTCACCCAGCGGGAGTTGCTGGACCTGTTCGACGTCAAGGACGTCAATTCCAAGGCCGCGCGCCTGGACATGGCCAAGCTCGGCTGGGTCAATCAGCATTATCTGAAGACCGACGACCCGGCCAGCATCGCCCCGCAGTTGGAATACCAGCTTGCCAAGCTCGGTGTGGACATCGCCGCCGGCCCGGCCGCCGCCGATGTGGTTGTGGCGTTGCGCGAGCGCGTGCAGACCTTGAAGGAAATGGCCGAAAAAGCCGTGGTCTGGTACCAGCCGCTGGAAACCTATGACGAAGCGGCGGTGATGAAACACCTCAAGCTGGGCGCCGAGGTGCCGCTGGGCAAGGCGCGCGAACTGCTGGCTGCCGTGGATGCGTGGAGCGTGGAGAGCGTCTCGGCTGCGCTGCACGACGCCGCTGCCGCGCTGGAACTGGGCATGGGCAAGGTCGCCCAGCCGCTGCGCGTGGCCATCACCGGCACCCAGGTCAGCCCGGACATTTCGCAAACGGTGTACCTGGCCGGACGCGAGGGTGCCTTGAAACGCATCGATGCGGCACTCATCAAGATTGGAGCGGCCTGACGCCGGAGCCTGTATGACCAAGCACACCCACGCACCAGACCTCGCCTGCACTGCACCGCATCACCACGTCGACGACGCCAACGGCTTCGTGCGCGCGGTGGAGCGTGCCTGCAGCGAACGCGGCCTGCGGCTGACGCCGATCCGCGCGAACGTGCTGCGGCTGATCGCCGACGCCGGCAAACCGGTCAAGGCCTACGAATTGCTGGACTGGGTGCGCGAAGGCAAGGGCGTCGGCGCCGACGCACCGCCTACGGTGTATCGCGCGCTGGATTTCCTGATGGCCAACGGCTTCGTGCACAAGCTCGAATCGGTCAATGCCTTCGTCGCCTGCCACCACCCCAACAGCGCCCAGCACTCTGTGCCGTTCCTGATCTGCGACCGTTGCCACAGCGCGGTGGAACTGGAAGATCGCGACGTCGTGTCGCAACTGGAAGCCCGCGCCAAGGCGCTCGGTTTCCAGCCGCAGGCACAGACGCTGGAAGTGCACGGCCTGTGCGCGAAATGCGCAGTGGCGGAGTAATCGACTGCCAGGTCGTGCGTAGAGCACCACCTGTTTCAAGGCGCTCGTGGCGCAATGCCCGGGTGACAGCATGCGTGGGATGGCAAGGTGTTGACACGCGGTCGCAACACCGTTCAATCGCCGCAGCAGCATTCCTGCGCTGAGCGCGCAGCGCAGCATCGCTGCCTGGTTGCGTCATGCGGTGATGAGGATGCTGCGTTCAAGCCACCGACGCGGCGGGGTAGGGTAGACGCCCGAGTGGACCGCAGGCTTGGCGTCTGTACGCGCGCACTGCGCGTCGTCGCGCAGCAATGCAGTGAAGTCGCAACCGACGTCACGCCGCTTTGCCTGCCTTGCCGCCGTATGCGGCCAGAAACGTCTGCACCGCACGTCGCGTCGCTTCGCGCAGGAACTCGGGCGTGGGGTCCTTGAGTGCGCCAAACAGGCAGGGCATCAAGGTTTCCGATTCCAGCAAGCCAGCGTACTGGTGGGCGGCAAGCAGGGTGTCTTCGCAGTGGAGCAGGCCGCAGTCCACCTGTGCCTGCAGGTATTCGGCGAAGCGTTGTATGCCTTCCTCCTGGCCGGCACTGAAATACAGCGCGCCGACCGCAGATCTGCCGGATACCCCGATGATGGTCTGCCAGCTGGTGATATTGGGCGGGGCGCACAGGAACGTCAGCACATCCTCGCCGAAGCGCTGCAGCGCCTCATCGACCGGGCCGCTGCTTTGCGAAAGCGCATGCAGCAACGGGTCGAAATAGCGGTCCGACATGTCCCTGGCGACGGCCACGAACAGCTCTTCCTTTGACGGAAAATAGCCGTACAGCGTGCGCTTGGAGCCGCCCACGCGGGCGGCGATCTGCGACATCGACGCGCCTTCGAAGCCCAGCTCGAGGAAGACCTCGCTGGCCGCCTGGACGATGGCCTCGCGCTTTTCTTCTGTTCTGACCCGCATCAGGTTCTCCCAATAATTCATAAGTATACCGACTGGGTAGAAATGCTTGACGGCTCTGGATGCGCTTATTAGTATACCAAACCGTACCGTTTAGATTTAATCATCACACCTCCCGTTGGAGACTGCCCGTGCGTCCTCATGCCTCGTTTCGCCTGTCGTTGCTTGCTGTTGCCGTTGCCGCCACCGCCTTGCTCAGCGCCTGCGGCAGCCCGCCGGGAGGCCCGCCGCCACAGGAAGGCACCCCGGAAATGGGCGTGCTGACCGTGAAGCAGCAACCGGTGACGCTCACTACCGAGTTGCCGGGGCGCACCGTCCCATACCTGATCTCCGAAATTCGCCCGCAAGTGGGAGGCATCGTCCAGTCGCGCCAGTTCACCGAAGGCGGCGACGTCAAGGCTGGTCAGACCCTGTACCAGATCGATCCGGCCCAGTACCGCGCCAGCTATGCCAGCGCGCAGGCATCCCTTGCCAAGGCCGAGGCGACCCTGCGCACCGCGCAGCTCAAGGCCGAGCGCTACAAGGAGCTGGCGCAGATCAAAGCGATCAGCCAGCAGGAAGGCGACGACACCGATGCCGCGCTAGGCCAGGCCAAGGCCGACGTGGCAGCCGGCAAGGCGAGCGTGGAGACCGCGCGCATCAACCTGGCGTTTGCGCGGCTTGACGCACCGATCTCCGGACGCATCGGCCGCTCCAGCGTGACCCCGGGTGCGCTGGTGACCGCCAACCAGGCCACCGCGCTGACCACCATCCAGCAGCTGGACCCGATCTACATCGACGTCACCCAGCCCAGCAGTGCGGTGTTGCGCCTCCGGCAGGCGATGGCACGCGGCGATCTGGAACAAGCCGGCGACGGTGCGGCCAAGGTATCGCTGCTGCTGGAAGATGGGAGCACCTACCCGCTGCAGGGGCACCTGGCGTTCTCCGACGTGACAGTCGACCAGAACACCGGCTCGATCACCCTGCGCGCGGTCTTCCCCAATCCGAACGCCGAGCTGTTGCCGGGCATGTACGTGCGCGCGGTGCTGCAGGAAGGCGTCAAGGAGCAGGGCGTGCTGGTGCCGCAGCAGGCGGTGTCGCGCAACGGCGCCGGCAAACCCACCGCCTTTGTCGTCGGCGCCAACCACAAGCTGCAGTTGCGTGCGCTGGAAACCGACCGTGAGGTGGGCGACCAGTGGCTGGTGCGCAGCGGCCTGAAGCCCGGCGAGCAAGTGGTCGTCGAAGGCGCGTCGCGCGCACGCGATGGCATCGTGGTCAAGACCGTGCCGTGGCAGCCCAAGGCCACGCCCGCCGCCGGGAATGCTGCCGGTCCTTCCGCCCCGACCGCACCGCGTGCGGCCAACTAGAGGCGGGATCACGTCATGGCACGTTTCTTTATCGATCGTCCGATCTTCGCCTGGGTGTTGGCCATCATCGTGATGCTGGCCGGCATCCTCTCCATCGCCACCTTGCCGATTGCGCAATACCCCGCCATCGCACCGCCGGCTGTCGCCATCACCGCCAACTACCCGGGCGCCTCGGCGCAGACGCTGGAAGACACCGTCACCCAGGTCATCGAGCAGAAGATGAAGGGGCTGGATCACCTCAGCTACATGGCGTCCACCAGCGAATCCAGCGGGGCGGTGACCATCACCCTGACTTTCGAAAACGGCACCGACCCCGACACCGCGCAGGTGCAGGTGCAGAACAAGTTGTCGCTGGCCACGCCGTTGTTGCCGCAGGAAGTGCAGCAGCAGGGCGTCACGGTGACCAAGTCGGCCACCAACTTCCTCAACGTGCTGGCCTTTACGTCCGAAGACGGCAGCATGAGCGATTCGGACCTGTCCGATTACGTGGCTGCCAACGTGCAGGAAACCATCAGCCGCCTCGAAGGCGTGGGCGACACCACCTTGTTCGGTTCGCAGTACGCGATGCGGGTGTGGATGGACCCCAACAAGTTGAGCAATTTCAGCCTCACGCCCGTGGATGTGCGCAACGCGATCCAGGCACAGAACGCGCAGATTTCCGCCGGCCAGTTGGGCGCATTGCCGGCGCTGGCCAACCAGCAGCTCAACGCCACCATCACTGCCCAGACCCGGCTGAAGACCGCCGAGCAATTCGAGAATATCCTGCTGCGCACGCAGTCCGATGGCTCGCAGGTGCGCTTGCGCGATGTGGCGCGCATCGAGCTGGGCAGCGAAAGCTACAACACGGTGGGCCGTTACAACGGCAAGCCGGCGGCCGGTCTGGCGATCAAGCTGGCGACCGGGGCCAATGCGCTGGATACGGTGCGCGCGATCGATAAAAGCCTGGAAGAGCAGGAAAGGTTCTTCCCGCCCGGCATGAAGGTGCAAAAGCCGTACGACACCACCCCGTTCGTGCGCATCTCCATCGAGCAGGTGGTACACACGCTGGTGGAAGCGGTGGTGCTGGTGTTCCTGGTGATGTACCTGTTCCTGCAGAACTTCCGCGCCACCCTGATCCCGACCATTGCGGTGCCGGTGGTGCTGCTGGGCACCTTCGGTGTGCTTGCGGCGTTCGGCTTCACCATCAATACCTTGACCATGTTCGCGATGGTGCTGGCGATCGGTTTGCTGGTGGACGATGCGATCGTGGTGGTGGAAAACGTCGAACGCGTGATGGGCGAGGAGCAGTTATCGCCCAAGGACGCCACGCGTAAATCGATGGACCAGATTTCCGGTGCATTGATCGGCGTGGCGCTGGTGCTGGCGGCGGTGTTCGTCCCGATGGCGTTTTTCAGCGGCTCCACCGGCGTGATCTACCGGCAGTTCTCGATCACGATTGTCTCGGCCATGACCTTGTCGGTGCTGGTGGCGATGATCCTGACCCCGGCCTTGTGCGCCACCTTGCTCAAGCCGGTCCACAAGGGCCATGGCCTGGCGACCACCGGGTTCTTCGGTTGGTTCAACCGCCTGTTCGATCGCGGCAACACCGGCTACCAGGGCGTGGTGCGGCACATGCTTGGCAAGGGCTGGCGCTACATGCTCGCCTACGCCGCGTTGCTGGCCTTGGTGGTGTTCGGGTTCATGAAATTGCCGGTGGGATTCCTGCCGGACGAAGACCAGGGCACCTTGTTCGTGCTGGTGCAGTTGCCGCCCGGTGCCACCAATGCGCGCACCAGCGATGTGCTCAAGCAGGTGGAGCATCATTTCCTGGTCGATCAGAAGGAGTCTGTTGCCGGTGTCTTCGCCGTGACCGGTTTCAGTTTTGCCGGTAGCGGCCAGAACGTGGGCTTTGCCTTCGTCAAGTTGCGGCCTTGGGACGAGCGCACCGGTAAGGGCCAGAGCGTCACCGACGTGGCGGCCAAGGCCGGGGCATTTTTTTCCGGTATCCGCGATGCCAAGGTGTTTGCGTTCGCACCGCCTGCGGTGTCGGAGTTGGGCAATGCCACCGGCTTCGATCTGATGCTGCAGGACCGCGCCAATCTGGGTCACGCCGCGTTGATGCAGGCGCGTAATCAATTGTTGGCCGAACTGTCCCAGGACAAGCGTCTGGTGGCGGTACGCCCGAATGGGCAGGAAGACACGCCGGAATTCAAGCTGGAAATCGACCCGCATAAGGCACAGGCGATGGGCGTGTCGATCTCCGACATCAACGACACCTTCTCCAGCGCGTGGGGCAGCACCTACGTCAACGACTTCATCGACAAGGGCCGGGTCAAGAAGGTGATGCTGCAGGCCGATGCGCCATACCGCATGAACCCACAGGACATCGACCATTGGTTCGTGCGCAACAGCGCCGGCGCCATGGTGCCATTCAACGCCTTCGCCACGGCAAGCTGGCAATCCGGTTCGCCGCGCCTGGAGCGTTACAACAGCGTGCCGTCGATGGAGATCCTGGGCATGGCGTTGCCGGGTGCGGCCTCCAGCGGCGAGGCGATGCAGATCGTCGAAGCCGCAGCCGCCAAGCTGCCCCCGGGCATCGGCTTCGAGTGGACCGGATTGTCGCGGCAGGAAAAAGCCTCGTCCGGCCAGACCGGGCTGTTGTACAGCGTCTCGATCCTGATCGTGTTCCTGTGCCTGGCCGCGTTGTACGAAAGCTGGGCGATTCCGTTCTCGGTGATTCTGGTGGTGCCGCTGGGCGTGTTCGGCACGTTGCTGGCAGCCATGCTGACCTGGAAAATGAACGACGTGTACTTCCAGGTGGGCTTGCTCACCACCATTGGCCTGGCATCGAAGAACGCGATCTTGATCGTGGAGTTCGCAAGGGAGTTGCACGAAGGCGGCAAGAGCCTGGTGGCTGCAGCACTGGAAGCGGCGCGCATGCGTTTGCGACCGATCCTGATGACCTCGTTGGCCTTCATCCTCGGCGTGGTGCCGCTGGTGTTGACCAGTGGCGCCGGCGCCGGCGCGCAGCACGCGCTGGGCACGGCCGTGATCGGCGGCATGGTCTCCGGCACGGTGCTGGCGATCTTCTTCGTGCCGCTGTTCTTCGTGCTGGTGTGTGGCCTGTTCCAGCGCCGTCCACAGCCTGCTTCGCCCGCACCGCAACCGACAGGACACTGACATGACCACGATTCGCACGACACTCTGCGCGCTTGGCGTGGCCAGCGTGCTTTCCGGTTGCACGCTGATGCCGCGCTACACGCGGCCCGACGCACCGGTGCCAGCGCAATTTGCCGGCACCGACGTGTCGGTAGCCCCTCCGGCTGCCGCTGCCACTGCCGATACCGGCAACAACGCCGACACGGCCTATATTGCCGATATCGGCTGGCGCCAGGTCTTCACCGACCCGACGCTGCAGCAGGTGATTGCGCTGGCACTGGACAATAACCGCGACCTGCGCGTGGCCGCGCTCAATATCGAGGTGGCACGCGCGCAATATCGGGTGGACCGCGCCGCGTTGCTGCCCGCGATCGATGGCACCGGTACCGCCAACAATGCGCGCACGCCGTCGGAGCTGGCCATTCCCGGCCAGCCGCAGGTGTTCCGCACCTACAGCGCCAACATCGGCATCAGTGCCTATGAGCTGGACCTGTTCGGGCGCGTGCGCAGCCTGAAGGAACAGGCATTGCAGCAATTCCTGTCCACCGCCGAGGCGCGCCGCAGTACGCATATCAGTCTGGTGGCAGAAGTGGCCACCGCCTATCTGACCTTGGCGGCCGACCAGCAGTTGCTGCAGCTGGCGCAATCCACCCTGACTAGTCAGAGCGACAGTTATCGCCTGCAGCAGCGCAGCTTCGAACTGGGCGTGGCCTCGCAACTGACCTTGCGTCAGGCGCAGACCACGGTGGAAACCGCACGCGTGGACGTGGAGCGCTACACCGCCCAAGTGGCGCAGGATCGCAACGCCCTGGTGCTGCTGGTCGGCACGTCGGTACCGGTGGAATTGCTGCCGCATGCACTGCCCGACAACGCCAGCGTGGAAGGCAATGTGTTGGCCAGCGTGCCGGCCGGCTTGCCGTCGCAGTTGCTGCAACGTCGCCCCGACATTCTGGAAGCCGAGCGCAACTTGCGTGCAGCCAACGCCAATATCGGGGCGGCGCGGGCGGCGTTCTTCCCCAGCATCAGCCTGACCGCATCGACCGGTTCGTCCAGCAGTAGCCTGTCCAGGTTGTTCGATGCCGGCACGCGTGCCTGGAGCTTCGTGCCCACGCTGACCTTGCCGATCTTCAATGCCGGGCGCAATCGCGCCAATCTGGACATGGCCAAGGCCAACCGCGATATCGAAGTGGCGCGCTACGAAAAGTCGATCCAAAGCGCGTTCCGCGAGGTCTCCGACGCGTTGGCGCAGCGCGACACGCTGGGCAGGCAACTACAGGCCCAGCAAGCGCTGGTGGATGCCACTGCCGATAGCTACCGGCTGTCGCAGGCGCGTTTCGAACGGGGCATCGACAGCTATCTGCAGGCGCTGGATGCGCAGCGTTCGCTGTACAGCGCGCAGCAGACCTTGATCAACACCCAGCTGTCGCGCTTCACCAACCTGGTGACGTTCTACAAGGCCATGGGCGGTGGCTGGCTGCAAACCGCCGCGCCCACTGCCGTCGCGAGCCCAGCAGCGGAGCCGCCGCGTGGATGATGACGCGCCGCCCATTGCACGTGCGCCACACGACAAGCGTGGCGCCATCCTGGCGGCGGCACGCGTGCTGTTTCAACAGCACGGCTTCGACAGGACCAGCATGGACACCATCGCCGAGCGTGCGATGGTATCCAAGGCCACGGTGTATGCGCATTTCGCGTCCAAGGAGGTGCTGTTCCGCACCACCCTGGAAGCGCTGGCGCAGGCCTCGCCCAATCGCTGGACGGCCCTGCTGGCGCTGCAGGGGCCGTTGGAGCAACGTCTGGCTGCGGTGGCCGATGCAGTGCTGCGCGTGTCTGCCAGCAGCATGCGGGAGGATGCCGCGTATGGCCTGGTACGCCCGCCACTGCTGCCTAGCCAGATGCGCGAGGAAATGTGGACGCTGTGCTTCGAGCGCTACGACACCATGATGCGCACGTTGTTGGCGCGCGAGGTGCAACGCGGGGCATTGGTGATCGACAACGTGCCCGATGCATCGGTGCATTTCTTTGGGTTGATGACCGGGCGGCCGGCTACCGCTGCCGCGCGCGGCGATGCGCCAGAGGCGCAATCGGTGCAGCTGGATGCGTATGTAAGCGGCGCGGTGGCATTGTTCCTGCGGGCGTATCGTCCCGCATCTGCACTGGTTGAGGCGGATCGCAAGCGTGAGGTGCCCAGCGGGTTCTAGTTGCGGCAGCAGGGCGGCGCGCTGGATGGCTGGCGTCGGTAGGGCGCCGTCGTCGTCTCGTGCGCAGATCCTACGGTCAGCCTGCGCTTTGATGAGGGTCGCTCATAAGGCTTAGCGTCGCCCGCTGTGCAATGCGCCTGCGGCACCGGACTATCGTGGCGCATCGGTGCTGCAGCGGTGTTGTTGTCTGCGGCGGACTCATTCGATGCGGCCGTTGCCGCGGGAGCAAACGATGCAAACACGACAGTTGGGAAACAGCGGATTACGTGTGTCTGCGCTGGGGCTGGGCTGCATGGGCCTGAGTTATGGCTACGGGCCGGCGACTGCGCACAAGCAGGCCGTCGCCTTGCTGCATGCGGCAGTGGAGCGCGGCGTCACCTTCTTCGATACGGCCGAGGCTTACGGGCCCTTCGCCAACGAGACGTTGCTGGGTGAAGCGCTGTCGGCGCAGCGCGAGACGCTGGTGATTGCGACCAAGTTCGGCTTCAAGGAGGGGCAAGCCGACGCCGGGCTGGACAGCCGTCCCGAACGCATCCGTGCGGTGGCCGAGGCCAGCCTGACGCGTCTGAAGACCGACCGTATCGACCTGTTCTATCAACATCGCGTGGACCCGGCGGTGCCGATCGAAGAAGTGGCGAGCACGGTCAAGGACTTGATCGCCGAAGGCAAAGTGATGCATTTCGGCTTGTCCGAAGCGTCCGCCGATACCATCCGGCGCGCACACGCGGTGCAGCCGGTGACCGCAGTGCAGAGCGAGTACTCGCTATGGTGGCGCGAGCCGGAAACCAGTGTGCTGCCAACGCTGGAAGAACTCGGGATCGGCTTTGTGCCATTCAGTCCGCTCGGCAAGGGATTTTTGACCGGTGCCATCCGGGCCGACACGCAATTTTCCGCCGACGATTTCCGCAATCAGGTGCCGCGGTTCGCTGCCGAGGCGCGGCAGGCCAATCAGGCGCTGGTCGAACGCATCCAGGCCATTGCAGCCGACAAGGCCGCCACGCCGGCGCAGGTGGCGTTGGCGTGGTTGCTGTCGCGCAAACCATGGATCGTGCCGATTCCCGGCACCACCAAGCTGCATCGCCTCGACGAAAATCTGCGCGGTGCTGCATTGACCTTGAGTAGCGAGGAGCTTGCGCGTATCCAGCAGGCGCTGGATGCGGTGGCGATTGTCGGTGCGCGTTACAGCCCGGAGCGGCAGAAACTGGTCGGCAAATAACGTCAGCGGTCATGCCTGCCGCACGCGTCATCGCGCCCGGGCAGGCTCTGTACGAGCGTGGTCAACGCACCAGATCGTGCCGCAATGCATCGATCACGACCTTGAGCGCGCTGGAGGATTGGCGGCGGCTGGGGTAGTAGGCGTAATAGCCTGCAAACGGCTCGCACCAGTCTTCCAGCACGCGGCGCAGCCGGCCGGCGGCCACGTGCTCCAGCACCATGGTCTCCGGCAGAAACGCGAGGCCGCCGCCTGCCAGTGCGGCGCGCAGGATGGCGCTGCTGCCGTTGAAGGTCCATTGCCCGTCCACGCGCACTTTCACCTCGCGCCCGTCCTTGTCGAAATCCCACGGCAGCAAACCGCCGTGGGTGGGCAGGCGTAAACCGATGCAGTTGTGCTGCGCCAGATCGGCTGGTACTGCCGGGATGGTGTGGTGCACGAAATACCCCGGCACTGCCACCACAGCCATGCGCTGCATCGGGCTGATCGGTACCGCGATCATGTCCTTGGCGACCTGATCGCCGAGCCGGATGCCGATGTCGTAGCGTTCGGCAACGATGTCGGCCAAGCCGTAGTCGACGGTCAGTTCGACCTTGAGGTCCGGGTAGTCTGGCAGCACCTTCGACAATGCCGGCCAGATGTAGGCATCGGCGGCATGGCCGGCGGTGGTGATGCGGATGGTGCCGGCCGGCTTGTCGCGGAAGTCGGTGAGCGCGGACAACTGCGCGTCGATCTCTTCCAGGCGCGGTGCCACGGTTTCGAACAGGCGTGCCCCGGCTTCGGTCATCGCCACGCTGCGCGTGGTGCGGGTCAACAGGCGAATGCCCAGCCGCGTCTCCAGTGCGCGCACGGTGTGGCTGAGTGCCGACTGCGAGAGGCCCAATTGCGCGGCGGCACGGGTGAAGCTGCCTTCGCGCGCTACCGTGACGAACACCTGCAGGTCATTGAGATTTTCCCGTGCCATTGCCACCAATGCCCGCGTCAGGCATGCCATTCATGCGGCTGCATCATGCGCGAGTGTGCGTGATGGCTTCAATGCAGCAGCAGGCACTCCGCGGCGCTGCGGGATTGATGCGCCGTGTTTCTAGGAGCATGCGCGGTTAGCCGGTTAGTGGCCTCAGGCAAGCGCGCTACAGTTCGAACACTCGAATCAAGGAGCACTGCAATGAATCTGTTCGCGACCGCAATGTCGTTGTCGATGATGGCCGCCGTGGTTCCTGATGAGGCCGCGAGACCGATCAGGGTGAGCAAGGCGGGTGGGGCGCCGTCGGCAGTGGGGTCGGCCGAGTATTTCACCGGCAAGGTGCGCATCGACGCACCGCTCCAGGCCGACGCACCGGCACGCGTCGGCGGCGCCACCGTCACCTTCGAGCCGGGCGCGCGCACCGCATGGCATACCCATCCGCTGGGCCAGACGCTGATCGTCACAGCCGGCGCCGGGCGCGTGCAGGAGTGGGGCAAGCCGGCGCAGCAGATCCGCCCGGGCGATATCGTGTGGATTCCGCCCGGCGTCAAGCATTGGCACGGCGCCAATGCCAACGTGGCGATGACGCATATCGCCGTCGCCGAATCGCAGGACGGTGCGCCCGTCACCTGGTTGGAGCAGGTGAGCGAGGCGCAGTATGCAGCGGAGTAGACAGCTGCGATGCCGATGCCGATGCTGGCGCGGCGATGGTGCCGTCTCAGCGCGAGCGAACGCGGCGGCGGATTGCAGGGGCCGCTGTGCGGCCCGTGCTGAGCATGGCAGACCTCACGCCGCTTCGGTGGCGTCCTGCGCGTTGGCACGCAGCCGTTGCGCATCGCGCGCAGGCGAGATGCCGAGAATGCGTGCGTAGTCGCGGCTGAACTGCGACGCGCTCTCGTAACCAACCCGGAAGCCGGCGTCGGCAGCGGTCAGCGCATCGGCCACCATCAGGCGGCGTGCTTCGTGCACGCGCAGCTGCGAACGGTAGTCCAGCGGCGTCATCGTGGTCACCGCCTTGAAATGCGCATGGAAGGTGGAGCGGCTCATCGCCGAGAGATCGGCGATCTGCTCGATGCTGAAGCGCTGCGCATAGTGTTCGCGCAACCACACGATGGCCCTGGAAATCTGGTTGAGCCGGCTGTCGGCGATGGCCATCTGGCGCACCGCCGCATTGGCCGGGTCGGCCATCAGGCGGTACAGCAGTTCGCGCACGATCAAGGGCGCGAGCGCGGCAATTTCATGCGGTTGATCGAGCAGGCGCGCCAGCCGTAGCGCCGCGTCCTGCAACTGCGGCGTGCTGCGATTGAGTAACAGCCCGGCCGATGCCGCATCGCGCTGCGTGTCCACCAGTTCCGGATGGTTGATCGCCAGCTCGCTGAGCACCGCGGTGTCCAGGTCCAGGCAGAAGCATAGATACGGTTGCGCGCCGCTGGCTTCGATTACCGAGCCGACGATGGGCAGATCCACCGACGCCACCAGGTACATCTGCGGGTGATAGAAGTACGCCTGCGCGCCGAGCATTGCCTGCTTGCGGCCTTGCGCCACCAGGCACAGCATGGGTGTGTAGACAGTGGGCATGGCTACGGTCGGCGATGCGCTACGCATGATCTGCAACCCGGCGATCTGCGTGGGATGCATGCCGTCGCCAGGCGCATGACGCAGCAATATCGTGCTCAACTCGGTCAGCGAAGACATGCAAAAACCCGTCGACGGTGCAATGCGGTCCAGCCGCGAAGGCACCGATCGTACAAGAGTGCAGGTGGTACGGGCGGCAAGGTCCGCTGCGCGGGTCGCGGGCTTGCGCCCGCTGGAAAGCGCGCAGCAGTCGTGGCCGCCTGCGCGTGAACTGCGCATCGGCCCGATAGGGCGATCACGGACCGGCCGTATCATGGCGAGGTCTCTCGCATCCGCCTGCTGCCATGCCCGCAAAACGTTCCAGCTTTCCAACGCCGACCAGCCCCGCCGAGTGGAAGCGGCTCCAAGCCGCTGCCGCCACCGAATTGGCACGGCGTACCGCGCAGGCCCATCTGCAGATCCTGGGGCTGTTGCGGACGCATGGACATCTATTGAGCGCCGCGTAGCGGCGTAGCCTGCACAAACGCCTGCTGCGCGGCGGACGTTGATCCGGGGCAGCGATTGCCTCGACGGTTCGCACGCAGCCGGCCTCAGCTTGTGGTCGTGCACGGTGATGCTGAGAGCCGATGTAACAGCTGGCCAGCCCGTCATGCGGTTGAAGGCTGCGCGTTCGGGCTGCCAGCCAGTCGTGCAGTGGGCGCGCATGAGACGCCGCGTACAACGCATCGATGCCGTCTTTCCAATGATGGCTGGCATGCCGCAGACCTCCACGTACCCCGGCGTCCAGCACAGGCGCGCGCGTCTCGCCGCGGGGCCATCCGCACGGCAGCGGGCGCTATGTCGCCAGTTCCCAAGGCGGCTGCTCGCCTAGCCGCTCCTGCAGGAAATCCACGAACGCGCGCACGCGCGGCGGTTGCAACTGGCGCGCCGGCATCACTGCGCTGATCTGCGAGGCCGGTGGCGGGTAATCGGGCATGACGTGGACCAGGCGGCCGCTGCGCAATTCGTCGGCGATGTGCCAATACGAATGCACCGCGATGCCCTGACCGGCGACCACGGCGTCGCGCACCAGTTCGCCGAAGTTGCTTTCGAAGCGGCTCTGCATGCGCACGCGCACCAGCCCGCCGTCGGGCGTTTGCAGTGTCCACACGTCCTGGCGGCCGTCACGGCCCATCAGCAACACGCCGGCGTGCTGTGCAAGCTCGTCCGGCGTGCGCGGCGTGCCGTGACGCTGCAGATAGGCGGGCGAGGCCGCCAGGGTACGGCGGTTGTCGGCGATACGCCGGGCCACCAGCCCGGAGTCCTCCAGTGGGCCGATCCGGATCGCCAGATCGAAGCCCTGTTTGACCAGGTCCACCAGGTCGTCGCTGAGGTGCGCGCTGATGCGCAGGCGCGGATGGCGGGCCTGGAATTCCGGCAGCAGCGGCGATACGTATTGCCGCCCGAATGAGGCGGACATGGTCATGCGCAGCACGCCACCCACATCGTGCGCGCTTTCGCGCAGATCCTCGGCCAGCGCGTCCAGATCTTCCACCAGCACGCGGCCACGCTCGGCCAGCCGCTGCCCTTCGGCAGTGGGATGCAGGCGGCGCGTGGTTCGATGCAGCAGGCGCACGCCCAGCTCGCGTTCCAGGCGCTTGAGACGCTGGCTGGCCACCGCCACCGACAGATCCAGGCTGCGCGCGCCCGCGGTGATCGAGCCCAGGTCGAGCACGCGCAGGAACAGGGCAATGTCGCCAAGACGGTCCATGCGATTCTCAATGATTGATTGAAAGTGAATCAGCATAGCAGGGGTTTTTGCAAGTAAACGCAGGGCGCAGGCTGTGCGCAGTCCTCCCTGGCCCCTGCCCATGTCCAACCTCACCTCTGCGCGTTCGTCGCGCTTTCCGCCGGCGTTGCTGGCACTGACCATCGGTGCCTTCGGCATTGGCACGACCGAGTTCGTGATCATGGGGCTGCTGCAGCAGGTAGCCGCGGATCTGGGCGTTTCGCTCAGCGCGGCGGGCCTGTTGATCAGCGGTTATGCGCTGGGTGTGTTCGTCGGTGCGCCGGTGCTGACCCTGGCCAGCGCACGCCTGCCGCGCAAGGCGGTGCTGGTCGGTCTGATGCTGATCTTCACGGTCGGCAACGTGGCCTGCGCGCTGGCGCCGGACTACACCAGCCTGATGGTTGCGCGGGTGCTGACGTCGCTGGCCCACGGCACGTTTTTCGGCGTCGGCGCCGTGGTGGCGACGTCGCTGGTGCCGGCCGAACGCCGTGCATCGGCCATCTCGCTGATGTTCGCCGGGCTGACCGTGGCCACCTTGCTCGGGGTGCCGGCCGGTGCCTGGCTGGGGCTGCAACTGGGTTGGCGCGCGACCTTCTGGGCGGTGGCTGCGATCGGCGCGCTGGCCACTGCCGCGGTCGCGGTGTGGGTGCCGGCCGCGGCAGGTGCTGCCACGCCGGTGTCGTGGCGGCAGGAAGTGGCGGTGTTGCAGCGTGGGCAGGTGCTGCTGGCGCTGGCGATCACGGTGGTGGGCTACGCCGGCGTGTTCGCCGTGTTCACCTACATCCAGCCGCTGCTGCTGCAGGTCACCGGCTTTGCGCAATCGGCGGTGTCGCCGGTGCTGCTGGTGTTCGGCGTGGGCATGATCGTCGGCAATCTGCTCGGTGGGCGGCTGGCGGACCGTCGCCCCACCGCGGCCCTGCTGGGCAGCCTGGCGGCCCTGGTAGTCGTGCTGGGCGCACTGGGATGCGTCCTGCACAGCAAGGCCGCCATGGTGACCTTTGTCGGGCTACTGGGCGTGGCTGCCTTCGCCACCGTGGCGCCACTGCAGTTGCGCGTGCTGGAACACGCGCGCGGCGCCGGCCAGAACCTGGCCTCTAGCCTCAATATCGCCGCCTTCAACCTGGGCAATGCGCTGGGCGCATGGCTGGGTGGTGTGGTGATCGCCACGCAGGCGGGCCTGGTCGCAACGCCCTGGGTGGCCGCGCTGTTGAGTGCCGTCGGGCTGGGTATCGCGCTGTGGAGCGTGCAGTTGCAACGACGCCGCGCGGCTGCGCCACTGGCCTGTACGCAGATGGGGTGAGTCGAGTACCCACTGGTCATTGGCCACGCTGGCGCAGTGCGCGTCAGGCGGCTCTCGATGTGCATCGACGCTGGTTTCGCCATCAACACGCCACAGGCGCTAGCGGCCAACGATAACGCAGCGCATCTTCCATTCAACGTTGCAAGGACTTCTTCGATGGAAACCCGTCTACTCGGCCGTTCCGGTTTCAAGGTGCCCGTGCTTGGCCTGGGTGCCGGCACGTTCGGCGGCAAGGGGCCGCTGTTTTCTGCATGGGGCGACACCGATGTGGCGCAGGCGCGGCGCATGATCGACCTGTGCCTGGATGCAGGGCTCAACCTGTTCGATACTGCAGATGTGTATTCCGATGGCGCGTCCGAAGACATCCTCGGCCAGGCGCTGCAAGGCCGCCGCGATCAGGTGATCCTCTCGACCAAGACCGGCCTGCGCCTGGGCGATGGCCCCAACGATGCCGGCGCGTCGCGCTTTCGCTTGCTGCGTGCGGTGGAGGCCTGCTTGCGACGCTTGCGCACCGACTACATCGATCTGCTGCAGCTGCACGCCTTCGATGCGATGACGCCGATGGAAGAAACCCTGTCCACGCTCGATGGCTTGGTGCGCGCGGGCAAGGTGCGCTACCTGGGCGCTTCCAATTATTCCGGTTGGCAGCTGATGAAGTCGCAGGCGGTCGCCGATGCGCATGGCTGGAACCGCTTCGTCGCCAACCAGACGTATTACTCGCTGGCCGGGCGCGACTACGAGTGGGAGCTGATGCCGCTGGGTATCGACCAAGGCATCGGTGCGGTGGTGTGGAGCCCGCTCGGTTGGGGGCGGCTGACCGGCAAGCTGCGGCGCGGCCAGCCGTTGCCGCAACACAGCCGTCTGCATGCCACTGCCGCGGCCGGCCCGGCGATCGACGATGCGCGCTTGTTCGACATCGTCGAGGCGCTCGATGCCGTTGCCGCAGAGACCGGCCGCAGCGTGCCGCAGATCGCCATCAACTGGCTGCTGCAGCGGCCGACCGTGAGCACAGTGCTGATTGGCGCACGCGACGAGGTGCAGCTGCGCGAAAACCTCGGTGCGGTGGGTTGGTCGTTGACCGATGACCAGCGTGCCCGCCTGGATCAGGCCAGCGCAGTGGAGCCGCCGTACCCCTACTATCCCTATTGGCGCGGGCAGTTTGCAGAACGCAGCCCACTGCCGCTGTGAGGCGGGCTGCGCCAACGCGCCACGCTGCGACCAATGCAGCAGCGTGGCACGCGTGGCTGCGGCGGTTCTAGAGCAGCCGCGTCACAACGGCCGTGCCGCCGGGACGATCACTTCCGGCTTGATCGCTCCCACGCCGTTGCTGTCTTGCAGCTGGCGGCAATTGTCCAATGCCGTCATCGCCGAGTCGTAGCCGATCATCGCGCTGCCGTCGGTGGCGGAGGCATAGAGCAACCTGCCGCCCGTACGCGTGGCCAGTGCACGCGCGATGGCTGGCGTGGTATCGAACAATTTGATCGAAGCACCGAGCAATGCCGGCTGGCCGCTACGCGTTTCCAGCGCGGCCACGACGGTCGCCGATGGTTCGCTGCGCGTGGTGCGCGCGACCGCGTCCGCCGCGCCGCTGGTGTCGAGATAGATCGCGTAGCGATCGACGCGGGCAACCGGTGCGTTGGTGCGTGTCTGCGTGCTTGTTAGCGTTTGCGTGGCTGCAGCGCCGCGCGTGGCGTCGGCCAGCCGTACCACTGCTCCTGGAATCAGCCGGAAGCTGGCCCGGTCCACCACAACGGTCTGCCCGGTTGCGGCAGCATGCAGGCGGGCGCGATCGAACACCTGTGCCGAGACGGGTGCAGACATGCTGGCGGCAACGACGCACAGCAGTGTGATCAGAGAAGTTTTCATGTCAGTGGCCCACCACGCGCATTTCGAATTCCTGCAGTTGTTCCTTGCCGTTGTCGGCGAGCATGTCGTCCACCTCCAGTGTCCAGCGACCGGCTGCCGCCTCGTCAAGGAAGGCATTGCTGGAGGTCAGGAAGACCACGAAGCCATCACCCGGGTCGAGCGTGGAGAACGGCGTCATCACGGTGCTGCGGGTGCCGCTGGGCGATACCAGCACGGCGCGCAGTTGGCGAGGATGCTTGTGCGTCCCTGCGAAGTACAGCTGTACGCCTTCCACCTTGAAGGACTGCTTGACGTCGATCGCTAATCGCGCAGGCGAGCCGATACCGCCGATGGTGCTGCTCTTGCCGTCATAGACGGTCCACTCGGTGTCTTGCATCGCCGGCAGCGGAGTGAAATGCATCGCACGCTCCACCGCCGCGGCTGCATCCACCAAACCGAAGCCATACCAGTTGCTGAAACGGTGGCCGGCCGCGTTGGTGATCCAGGCGGGCTCGATCACGGCGTCCTTGTAGAACGCCTTGGCCTGATGGGGATCGACCTGCACCGCCGTCGTTGCCAGGATGTATTTGACATCGCGCAGCGTCAGCTGCGGGTTGGCGCCCAGCATCAGCGCCGCGACGCCTGCAACCGTTGGTGCGGAGGCGGAGGTGCCATTCATGCGTGCGCTGTAGTTGCACGAGGCATCGATTTTGGAGTGGCTGGTATCCAGCGCATTCTGCGGCGCGCGCGTGCGATCGCGATTATTGCCTGCAGCGCATCCACTCAGGTCGGTCGTGACGATCGCCGGTGAGAAGAATGGTTGCGGGCCCTGCGCAGCGAGCAGTGTATACAACGGACTGTAAGTCTCAGGATGCGGGTCGAAGCGACGCTGGAACCCAAATTCGCCGGAGAGACCGGACACCCACAACGCGGATCCGGGCGATGAATAGCTCGCACGCACGCCGTTGGCGTTGACCGCACCCACCACGATCATGGTGGTCAGACTGTTGAGGTTGTCGATATTGGCGCTGCTGCAGGCGACGCCGAGTTGCCGGGTCTGGTCGCTGCAACGATCGATCAGCTTGCCCTGTGCATCCACATCGAGCAGCGTATTGAAATCATTGCCAGCTGCCTTGACGTAGATGCCGCCCTTGCCACCACGCTGGGCACGCATCAGTTTCTCCAGAGAGCGCTGCTCGTCGAGATCGCTGAATGGATAGACCGCTGTCGAGATGCCGAAGCTGTTGTTGTACACGTCCATCGCACGAGCTTCTGCACCATCGCCCCAGGAGTAACGGATATCCACGTATTGCTTGCTGCCATCGAGTATGGAAAGTGCGTTGAAGCCAGCCACATTCGCCTCTGGTGCAACACCGCGTCCACCCAGACCATTCCATCCACGTGCCGCGATGATGCCGGCGACCGCGGTGCCGTGGTCATTGTCGATTTCGTCCGCAGGCGGCGTCGGATCGTTGGAACCATTCAAGAAGTTATGCGAGCCGCCGGCAACGATGTTGTCGACGAGATCCTCATGCGCAATCTCGAGCCCATCATCGATGACCGCCACCTTGACTCCGGCTCCGCGAATGCCGAGCGTGTGCAGGATGTCCACATCCAGATCGACGCCTGGCCGCGGACGTTGGTCGCCAAACACCGGCTGGCCTTGATTGAGCAGATGCCATTGGTAGCGGAACAACGGGTCGCTGGCATTGCGTGTGTTCTGCGTCGTCCTGATCGATGCATCGACACCGGTTGCCGCAGCATCGGCGGTCAGCGAGAAGGGTCCGAGCGCCAGTAGGCACGCGCACAGCAGCGGCAATCGCCGCAGGGGAGAGGTTGTCATGGGATGGTATCGGTAATGGGGCGCACGCAGATGCAGGTGTCGGCCAAATGGGCCTGCATGCCGCCCGACGTGGAATGGCCGCAGGGATCAGCCTGCGGCCGGTCTATTTACATCGGTTGCATGACCGCCTGCATGACCACCAGCGCCGCCTGCGCGACGCCGCTGCTGCGCTGCAGGCCGGGGAGTGCACGCTGGGCCTGTTCCACCGATGCATAGGTGATCACCGCGCTGCCGTCCACCGTCGAGGCGTAGGCAATGGTTCCGCCGGTGCTGGCAGCCAGCGATTTCGCAGCGGCGGGCGTCGTGCCGGTGAGCTTCACCTGCGGGTTGACCAGCACGACACGACCGTTGCGCTCATTCACCGCAGCGGCGATGGGGCGTTCGGCGTCGGTGGCAAGACTGCGCGCAGCACCCGCAGGCGCATCCAGTACGACCGCATACGGCCCGATGCGCGCGGCGACCTTGTCGCCGGGGGACACTGCACCGGTAATGCCGGCTTTGGCTGCCGATCGCTGCGCTGATGTCGCGTTGCGTGGCGGCGTGTGCTCGCTCACCACTGTGCCCGGCAGCATGCGGAACATGTCCTGCCCGGACTTGAAACGCACGCCGGTCGCTGCCGCACGCAGGGTCTTGGCGTCCATGTATTGCGCTGCCTGGGCAGCACCGGTTGCGGCGAGTGATAGCGTCAGCAGGCAAGCAAGAATCGTCGGTTTCATATCAGTGCCCCACGATGCGAAGTTTGAAAGCGTTGAGTGCGACAGTGCTCCTAGGATCGGTCATGTCGGTCACTTCCAGGGTCCAGATGCCGCGTGATTTCTCGTCCAGAAACGCATTGCTGGAGGTCAGGTCGATATAGAACCCCGTCTGCGCATAAGCAGCCGGATCCAGGACGGAAAACGGCGTGGCGACGACGCTGCGCGTCCCGCTCGGGGACACCAGCACCACACGCAGGTTGGACGGCGTCTTGTGCGCCGACTGCAGCGACAGCTGCACCGCTTCCACCTTCATCGCCTGCTGCACACGGATGCGCAGCTTGCCCGGGCGCGCCGGGCCACCGATCTGGCTGGCCGCATCGGTGGAGCTGACCCACTGGGTATCGCGCATGGGCGGCAGCGGTGTGAAATAGCGCGCCTTGTAGACCGCGGCCGCGGCATCGGCCAGACCGAAGCCGTACCAATTGCTGAAACGGTGCCCGGCTGCGTTGGTGATCCAGCCCGGATCGATCACGCTGCCCTGGTAGACCACCCGCGGCTGCCATGGGTCGATCTGGCGCGCGGTTGTCGCAAGAATATATTTGACGTCGCGTGCGCTCAGGCTCGCATTGGCACTGAGGATCAACGCAGCCACGCCAGACACGGTAGGCGCTGCGGCCGATGTCCCGTTCATGATCGCGTTGTAGTTGCACGACGCATCGATCTTCGACTTGCTGCCATCCAATGCGTTGTAGACCACGTCGGGATCTTCGACGTTTTCGCCCGCTGTGCAGCCGCTGAGATCGGTGGTGACAATCGCCGGATCGTAGGCATAGGGCGCCGAATCCGGGAAAAAGGTGGACGCTGCGTCGGGATAGAACTTGCGTTGACGGCCGAACTCGCCGCCAAGACCGGAAACCCACAACGCAGAGCCTGTGGACGAATACGAGGCACGGGTGCCCTTGGCATTCAGGCTGGCCACGACAATGGTTCCGGGCAGATTTGCGAAGGGATCGATGTTGGCCAGCGAGCAGCCGACCTGAAATGCGCGCGATTGTTCGCTGCAGACATTGACGGGGTTTCCGTTCTCGTCGGGCTCTAGGAAGCGCAGGAAGCTATTGCCAGCGGATTTGACATAAATGCCGCCAAGGCCGCCACGTGTCGAACCCATCAATGCTTGCCAGGTGCGCTGGTCCTCCACAGAAAAATCAAAGTAGAACGGGGCAACCGACCCCCAGCTGTTGTTGAAGACATCGATATTGCGTGCTTCCGGGCCATCGCCCCATGCATACCTGATGCTGGCATCGGTGACCGAAGAATCGCGCGCAAGAAAGTCGAATCCTGCCAGCTGCACTTCTGGCGCCACGCCGCGTCCGCCGCGGCCATTCCAGCCCACCGCACCGATGATGCCGGCGACGGACGTCCCGTGCCCGTTACCCGGGTCGATCGGCGTGGTGTCGTGCGACCCGTCGCCGAAATTGTGCGACCCGTTTGGCAGGATGTTGTCTGCCAGATCTTCATGGCCCAATTCCAGCCCATCGTCCACCACGCCGACCCGCACGCCGCGGCCGCGAATGTCCAGGGCATGCAGGATGTCCACATCCATGTCCACGCCAGCGACCGGACGGCTGTCGCCGATCACGGCCTGCCCCTGGTTGGAGATATGCCACTGGTACCGCAGTAATGGGTCGTTGCCTGTGGCTTTCGCTTTGGCGCTGGTAGTGGCCGGGGTGGTGGCAGCCGTTGCCTGGGTGGCAGCAAGTACCGACAGCGGCGTGCCGCCGGTCAGGAGGACCGCTATCAACAGCGCGAGAGGTCGCCTGCGAAGAGAGTTCATTCCGTTTGATTCCAGTCGAATGGTGGGCGCCGTCGAGTGACGCAGTCCTCCGTCAGGCCAACCGCGCGATCGGCCCTTGCAACTGCTCCACTCCACGAAGCTCGCGCCTGTGAAGCCGGTGTTGGTGGAGCCGAAAGAGGAATGCGAGTGAAGGACCCGGCAGATACCAGCCGGATCCGGAAAGCCCGTCAGGCAACGCGATCTGCAAGCAGAGCCGCACCGCAGGCAGCCAGATGCCGCGTGTCGATGCCCGGGGCGTGCGACATCGATGCAAAAGAGGCAGCAAAAAGAGCCATGTGCGTTTATCCCAGTTGAGTTACCAAGCGCATTTCTGCCGACGGACGCTGCGGTCAGGTCCTGCGTCGGCTCCCCTGTGCGTGTCGACGCAGCCGATGTTGTCGATGCGTCTGCACCAAGAACGCCTGGATTACAAATGGGGACAGCATTGTCTGCAAGGCATGCCAGCGACGACATCTTCGTGACACATCGCGCAATTTACGACGGGCGTGTCGGGTGATGCCTTGCATGCGAAGTTCTGCCGACGAAAATTGCAGAAAACTTGGCAGTGGCGGTCATTTCGATCGAAATAAGCGATCACGATGCGTCGTTGTGCTTCGCGTGCGGTTTTGTTCGCCTCCGCCCCCGTCATCACGGTATTGCACCGTCTGTCGCGCGTGGCAGACGCATGGCGCCCGCAGCGTCTGGCAACGCCGGGCATGCCGGTGTCGCCAGGCTGCGCATCGACGCATGCGGTAGCGAAGTTCCGCGCAGCAGTCTGGGCTGCTGCGCGGCTCAGGGTGTGACGGCGAACTACCAGCGGTACGCCACCGACATCTGGTACTGCCGGCCGGCGATGGGGCGGCCCATGAAGACACCACCGGTGGCTGCGCCAGGCACGCGCACGTTGCCTTCGGTCAGGCCCAGCGTGTCGGTGACGTTGCTGCCGCTGGCCGTCACTTCCCAATGTTCGCCCACATGCAGGTTGGCGCCGACATCCAGCATGTCGTACGAGGGCAGGCGCTGGCTGTTGGCCAGGTCCGCAAAGCGCTCGCCGATGTACGAATAGGTGGCAAACACCTTGAGGTCGCCGAACGGCAGCATCCAGTAATAGCTAGGCGTGATGCGGAACTGGCGCTTGGGTTGGCGCATCACTTGGTTGCCGGTGAATTCGCGATAATTGCGGTACTTGGCGTCCAGCCACACTCCGGTGCCAGCCAGCTCGAACCCGCCGAACGGCCGGATTGCACCTTCCACTTCCAGGCCGCGTGCGCGCGAATCGCCCACGGCGGTGAAGTTCTCGCCATTGGCCAGGAACGCCTGGAACGGCGAGTTCCTGAAGGTGTTGTAGAACGCGGTGAGATACAGGTCGTAGGCGCTCGTCCCGGACTTCAAACCCAGCTCGTATTGATCCACGTCCTGCACGCGGTCCTGCCCATCGCGCAGGTTGTCGAAGCCGGGAAACTTCACCCCGGAATTGACCCGCGCAAACAGGCTGTTGTTCTGGTCCAGCGTGAAGTTCAGGCCGGCTGTCCACGAGAACGCTTCATCGTCCTGATCGATGCGCCGGGTGGTTGCCAGCGCCAGCGAGGTGGTGTTGTCGTACAACGTGGCCGGGTTGCCATCCAGATCCACGGTCGTGGTGTCGTGCACATCGCCGGTGACGCTCTGGCGCTCGTAGCGTGCGCCCAGGTCCAGGCGCAGGCGTTCGCTCAGCTCCCACTCGTCGGCAACGAAGGCTGCGATGTTTTCGCCGTCGTACTTGGCGCGCAGGTTCAAGAACGCGGTACTGGTGAAACCCTGGCGGGTGGCCTGGCGGCCATCGTCCAACGCCACATCGATGCGGCGCGCGTTGTTTTGCGCAGTGAGCAGCATGGTGTTGCCCAGGTACCAGGTATCGGCGGACGAATACTTGGCGTAATAGGCGCCTACGGTCAGCGTATTGCCGGCAAACAGCTCGCGGCTCAGACGCAGGTCGTTGGTAAAGGAATTCAGGCGCTTGTCCACCGACCACCAACCGGCTTCGAGTACCTGCTGGTTAGGGTCCACCGCGCCCCCGCCATTGGTGTAGCTGGCGCTGCCGCCGCTGCCGTAACCGGCAATGACATCGCCCAGGCGTTGCGGCGCATCGCCGGTAAAGAGCGCGTAGGTCGGCGCGCTGCCGCTGATCACGTTGAAGCGGTCGGCAACGGTCCAGCCGCCGCTCTCCCAATTCCACTCGCCGCCGAACACGTCGATGTTGACGCCGCGCCCGTCGGCCAGATCGCGCCGCAGCGTCTGGCCGTTGGGTCCGACCAACAGATCCACATTGCGGAAGTCGCGGCCGAGCAGGGTGCCGGTCTGCGCGTTCAGGCCGGGGAAACTGGAAAGATCGTTGCCGTTGTTGCGCGAGAGCAACGGGATCGCGGTGTAGAACGCGTTGTTATCGTCGGTGTGGCGCGCGTAGAGCGACAGCTCGCCGCTGTCCCAACGCTTGCTCAACGTGGCGCTGAACTGGCCGCCCTTGTCGGCGGAGAACTGCGGGTCGCGGACGCCGTCGGTTTCGCGGAAGAAGCCGCCCACGCTGTAGTACCAACCATTGCCCATCGGCCCGCTGTTGAACACATCGATGCGGCGCAATGCGTTGTTGCCGCCGGTCAGGCGCACGCTGCCTTCGGGTTCGTCCTGGCCTTTCTTCTGGATGAAATTGACGGTCAAGCCGGGCTGACCATTGGAGAAGATCGGACTGGAGCCGCCACGCAGCACTTCCATGCGTTCGACAGTGTCATCGACGCGGAATAGCGTGGAATTCTCCAGGAACGACAAGGTCGGCGGCGGAAACAGCGGCGAGCCATCCAGTTGCATGGTCACGAACGGCGCATCGCCTTCCGACGGCATGCCGCGCACGAAGATGTTAGCGCCGGTGCCGCCACCGCTGGGCTCGGCCCATACGCCAGGCACGATCTTGAGCAGGTCGGCAGTGCTTTGCGGCACCGCTTGCTGGATCTGCTCCGGGCTGGCCGTGGTGATCGAGAAACTGGCGTCGCGCTTGGCCAAGCCCTTGAAGCGCGCGGTGCCGCTGACGATAACCGCATCCAGCGTGGTGGCCTCTTGATTGCCTGATGCAGGCGGGGCGGTCTGCGTGCGGCCGTCAGGTGCCAGCAGCGCGGCAGCGACGGCGAGCGAGAGGGTATAGCGGGGCGATGAAAAACGCATGCGCAAGGCTCCTTGTCTTGAAGTGCAAGAACGCTGCCGAGCCACGCCGCGGTGTGCAGGCATCGGCAGCCAGTGCACGCGCGCGCCCGCGCTATCGCGTCGCTTGCGCCCCCTGTCAGCGCAGTGCCAATGAACTTTTAACCCCAGATGCGCCGCAGCCTGTTGTGCGACGCAGCAGCATTGGGTTGCGCTTCTGCATTTGGAAGAAGGCTGTGCAAGCGTGGAGCGCGACCAAGCTCCCGTCCTGTGTGCCGTGCAGATCCACGCAGTGGCGAACGCGACTGCAGGACAGTGCAGCACTCCGCAGGAGGCGCTGATAGGTCGGCAACGCACCGCCATGAGGGCGCACTTGCCCAAGGAAATCCGGTAGCTGCTGGGATACGGTGGGGTCATGGTGACTAAGACCCCTTCGTCTCTTAAATGGCTAGTCGACAAGCGCGCCCGCCTCGCTGGCCACATTGCCCAGATCCAGAGAAGGGCCGACGCTGCTCGTCAGCTTGCGGCCGATCTGGACAGCAGCGTCGAGGCGACACGCAGGGATCTTGAAGCACTGGACCGCATTCTTGGCCTTCACGACATCTGCGTGCCGCCGGAGGTTATCCGACCGGTACGAATGTCGAGTGAGGGTCCGCTGCTACAGCGCGGCCATATCAGCCGAAACGTCCTGGCCTGCCTGAGAGAGGCGGCGGGTGAATGGCGGTCTACGACTGAGGTCCTGCTGTTCGTCGGCTCGCAGGGCAAGGCGGTGGGCGGAAATGTGCAGTATGCGGAGCTCAGGCTGCGGGTACGCAAATGCCTGCAGGCTCACTGTTCCGCCGGAAGGGTCATCCGGCGGAACAGCCCCGCGCACTAACGTAGAGGGTTACTGGGCACTCGCGCCCGACGCCGATGACGGCGGGATGCCCTGATTCATTAGAATCTCAGTCCCGCGCCGTTTCCCCTGGTAGTAGCCGCGCCACCATCGCGAATGCCCCACGGTGAGGGCCTTTATCAGGAGCATTTCGACCTGTGTTCTGATCGAGAACCGGCGTACGTCCTCGCGCCACGCCATTTCGTTCGCATAGTCAGCCAGGTAAGCCGGCCGCACACCGTGCGAAACCCCATACTCCCAGCGTCTGAGCCGGCTGAAGAACGACTCGGCTTGGTTCTCGTTGACACCCTCGGCCGAAACGTACTCATGGCTATGCCTGGCAGCGTAGTGGGTGTGTGTCGCTGAAACGGTCGCGTAGGCGGGACTTTCGTCGGTCATGATGATTGCTTCGGAGCTGACGTAACGCGCGATCAGCTTCGCGGCATCCTTGTCGTTCTCCGATCTGGCAACGGCGGCAATGCTGCGCACCGCACCTTCGCCTGGTCGTCCTTGCTGTCGGAAGATCATCACTACGCGCTTGTTCTTCCGCTTCTCCCAGTTCGTCCGTGTCATGCCGCTGGCGTGCCATGGGCGTTTGGCCGGGCGTCCGGCGATCCGATCGACAATGGCCTGGTCGTTGCGGAGTCCACGACGATTTGGCTTTCGAGGCTTTCCACCGAAGTAGCCGCCATCGATTTCAACGACGCCGGTGAGCGGTGTGAAGTCCTGGGTCCGGAAGATCGCCTCTCGCAGTTTTCCGAGGGTGACGTGCGCGGCCTTGTTTGAATAGTCACCCATGCGGCTCAATCCAAGGCCAGCCAAACCCTTCACCCCTGTGACGTAGTAGAAGGTCGCCAGGAGAATGCTGCGCAGGGACTTCTTCCTGCTGGAAAAGGCGGTGGCCGACGTTACCGAGAAATCCCGGCCGCACTCCTTGCATCGCCATTGCTGGCGCGCAGGCCGCCGGTAGTGCTGGGCCCACGCACCGCAGGCTGGGCATGCCTGGTGGGAGTCACTGCTCCAGCGCAGGCGGGCGAACATGGCATGGATATCATCGTCCGACATGCCGTAGATCGAGTGGATGGAGAAATCGCGGTAGGCCGCGCTCCGAAGGTAGTGCTGAGTCATAGAATTGGTCCGGAAGTGCCGGGCCGAGGGCGAGCAGCGCCCTCCGCGGCCACGGCATTGCTAGGGTCCGGGCAAGCCACTCCCGTTCACGCCCTGCGGGCGTGTTGACAATGGGTTTGGGAGGGGGGCACTATGGCTACGCAGCTCTCAAACTGCTTGCCACAAGAAGCCTAGTTCCCCTGCCAGGGTCCTAGGCTTTGTGCTTTCTGCCCTACTGGTTTTCGGTACTATTGGTTGACGGGTACGTCGATAGGGGCCTCCTGGGGAGCCGAAGTGGTGTTGGAAGCGAGCTCTTCGAGGTAGACGGCGACCGCTCTGGCGGTGGCATAAAGCCCCCGACGACCGGGGAGCTGCTGCATTGGGATGGTCAGGGCACCCCTGATCCGCGCCTTGCGCACAGCCTGCGGCGTGCGATAGCGCAGGAGCTGCGCAATATCAGACGTGCTGAGGAGTCCGCCGAACTGCGCCGTGAGCTGGAGTTCGCGGAGGGTCGTGGTGTCGGGAGATTCCATTTGCATGCCAGGTCACTCTGTATCGTGTGGGTTCGAGTATCGGCTGAAATCGTTGGCTCGCGGCGGGTCAACTTGGCCCGCGAAAAACGCCCTAAACTTGACCCATGCGAAAGACCCTGGACGATCTTCTTCGGGAATGGAGCGGGCAACAGCCGGAGCGGAAAACGCCATGGCGAGCTTTGCGCGGAAGGCTATGGCTCGATCACGCGCTATGGCTAAGCGGCCTGGAATGGACTCAATTCGAACGCATCTGCATCCAGCGAAACCGCTCGGCTTCCAAGCTCGGGGGCAAGTGGCGCGCGGGGACCACCTTGCCTAACCGTTCCTCGGCCCAGGCAATGGAAAGAGTGCTACCGGGTACTGCCTGGGTATTCGATTTGGCCCTCTTTCAACTGCTGTCCAACGAGCCTCTGACGCGCTCACGCCTCACTGCCCTGACTGCGAATTTCAGGCAGCCTGGATTCTTGGATGGACACTGTTGGAGGCTCCCGCACCAAGATGGCGTGGCGATCTCCCACGACTCGCAAACGCTGCTCCATCGCGGGGATCTGTGGGGGCTGTTTGGCCTGGTCGGAGACGTTCGCTGGGCTGAGCTGGAGGGTGACGACTATAAGCACCTGGAATGCAGCCAGGACGCTTTCAGGGCACTTCCAGCTCTGCTTCGGACGCCCTGGGCTGCAGCGTGCGTTCCCCAGCTTTATGAGCTGCTGGAACGCGTTAGGCGGCGAGTTCCATATACCCGGGACGCCTACGAGGTCGAGTGGAAGACGATCGAAGAGTTGGCGGCGCGCGCCCAATTTTCGGCGGAGCCAGCTGACCGCTCCAGTGATGCCAATGGGTATGCGGAGCTGTACCCCGATCCCATTGTTCTGATGAAGCGGGTGCGAGATCGTCGGATTCGACAATGGTGAGCGCGTCAGGCGCGCGATCACTCTCCCGAGCAGGTACCAGTAGAATCCGCAATGTAGAAGGCCGGCAGGGATTCGTTTAAAAAAACAGCCAAAAGTGAGCTAACTCGCTGTCAGCAAAGGCCTTTTACACGATACGCTGCCGACCTTCCAGTACGCCTGCCGGGCCTGTGAGCAGGTGACTTACGGCTGCTCTCATGGCGCAGCGCTGCGACTGGCACAAAGTGACCGCAAGCGGCAGGCAAGCGCGTTGCCTGTCAGCAGCGCGCTTCTGAGATCCCTTGTCGCGCCGTCCGTTTTCTGTTTCGCGTGGCAGCTGATTCTTCAGCAGCCTGTTGCTGCGAAGTTCAGTCCGCTCGAACGCCATCCACACCGCCCACATCCGTACTTCTGGTGAATACCCCCCAGGGCGATTCAGAATGCCTACGCGATCTGGCTTTGATAAATCTTCAGGCGGGGATGAGTCTCGTTCTCTTCAATTCGTGTTACCTGAAAGCGGGTGCCAGGAGGGAAGAGAACTTCCTGCTCATTCGGACGCTCCGAAAACATGGAGATGCGTTTTCCAGTTGTTGAATTGCTTTCCCACTCGACTGCCATTCCTTGCCAGGATGCATTCTTGGTTTCTGAGGCCGCGAAAAATCGGCGGTCCGTGGTGATGCTTCTTTCTTGGTATCGTTCCGATACCCAGTCCGGCAACTGATCTTCGCCGGTGAAGACAGTCCCTTGATATGAATATTCTTCGGGAAGCGAGTGCAGGGCGGAAATGATGCATTTTGCAAATGCAAGACCATGAGCAGTGGGCCTCGCTTCTTTCTCCAGAACATCCTGTACTACCTCATAATCGTCCGTCGTCCATGCCTGCAGCGCCACGAGATCCTCGGTTGCCATGTATTTGAGTTCTGGGTGGTTCCACTTCATCTGTGCCATTCTTTGCATCATCCCATTCCACCGCTGCTGCCTCTCTGGGCGGTATTGTTCGCCCCAAAGAGTTATGAGCGCAGTCTTGAACTGTTTTCGCTCTTCAGGTGTGCTTCGGAACTGCGCCCCATCGTGTTGGACCCGCTGCCAAAGTTGCTTTTTTTGCTTTATCAGATCGCTGGTGTTCAACTCCACCAGTGGACTTAATGGACGAGGGCTCGAGCTCGCTCTAGGAGACCCGAGTGCCACCAAGCCATGCAGGCTCGGTGACATGGGCGCCTCGGGGGATGAAGGCGTAGAGGGCGTGGTCTGCTCTGCGGTGTGGGTTAAATAATGCTCAGGTGAACCCGCTACGGGTGAACCCACCACGCTCGGCTTTGAAGTGCATAACCCCATCTTGATCTCCTGCAGTGACTGTAGGAGCAAGTTTGGAGGGAAACTTTCCGATTCGCTCCGCCTCACCGAAATCCTGGCTGGGACGACGAAGGCACTGACGCGGAGGATTCCCGAGCCTTCGCCAAGCGGCTGATCATTTGCCTGCCGGCATTGCACCGGCTGCGATGGCGTTTTCGAGTTCGCCAACGGAGTGCGCTGGCCGCAGCTGCGCCAGGAGTTGTTACAACGTGCTCAGACGCACCGTGGCCCGCAAGGTGTCCGCCTCGGCGTGTTCCCGGCGCTGGCGCTCTTCGACCAGTTCGGTCCGCGCCGCCGACAGTTCGGTGCGCACGCCTTCCAGCGCGTGGACATCGTCGGTCCAGCGCACCTGCAGGGCTTGGTGCTCGGCGGCCGCCAGGCGCAGCGCGTCGCGCTCGCGTTGCTGGGCGTCGGCCCGCTGGCGTGCCTGCGCCAGTTCCCGCTCCAGGCGGGTCTGGCGTTCCAGCCACTGGCCGTTTTCCCGGTTGAGCTGCATCAGGTCGTGGTTCTTGGCGGTCAGCGCCTCGTTGGCCTGCCGTAGGGCGACCTGCAGTTCCTGCACCTGGTGCGCGTGCCGGCGCTGTTCCTGCTCGCGCTGGTCCTTGACCGAGGTGCGGTAGTGCTCCAGGGCTTCCCTGGCGTGTTCGTGCTTGTGTTCCAACGATTTCGCATGGGCGTCGTGCTCGGCTACGCGAACAGTCAGGCCTGAGATCCGCTCCTCAAGCTGGGCCAGTTCGGTGGTGCGGCGGGCCACTTCGCTCCTGGCAGCGTCGCCCGCCTCGCGTTCGGCCTGCAGGCCGGTCTCGCAGCGTTGCAGCTGCGTTATGAGTGAGCCGGCCTCGTGTCGGGCCTGCTCCAGCGCTTGGGTGCGTTCCTGCAGCTGCGCCTGGAAGCGCGCCTGGGCCTGCGCCACGGCCGTGTCGGCCTCGGCGTGCAAGCGCTCGGCCAGGCGGCTGACCAGATCCTGCAGCGCGTCGCTGATGGCGACCTTGGCGCCAGGGCGCTGTCCGTCCTCCTCTTCCAACTCTCTCAGGTAACGGTGAATGGTGGTCTTGGAACCGGTATTGCCGAGCGCCACCTGGACCGCATCGACAGACGGATGCTTGCCCGTTGCCCGTTGCCCGTGGCGCGCAGGCGATCGCGGGCACGCTGCACATCACTTTTGTACAGCCCAGACCGTGCCATCCGTCACTCCACATATTTCGTAACGTATTACATACCATGTAATTACATACTCCTCAACGCATTAAAACGGACCGTCGATAGGCGTTGAGCTCACGCGGGATAATGTTGAATTATCCCGCCTAATCCCGATTTTTCGGCTAGGCTCGCACGCGGGCCGTTACACCCCAGCCCATCGGGCGACTGGAGGAGCCGATGATCAGCGTTGGGCAGTACCTGGAAGCCGCCACCCGACCCAACACCCAACACCCAACGCGCTTACGCCGCGGCGACCCGCCATTTCGAGGTCGAGTGGGGTGGTCATCTGCCGGCGACCGCAGAGCAGGTGGCGCGCTACTTGGCCGCCTACGCCGGGCAACTCGCGCTAAACACACTCAGGCACCGGCTCGCAGCACTGGCCCAGTGACACCAGGCGCACGGTTTCGCCGACCCCACGCGGGCGCCCGTCGTACGCAAGGTGCTCAAGGGCATCCAAACGGTGCATCCGAGTCAGGAAAAGCGAGCCACGCCACTACAGCTCACGCAGTTGGGTCAGGTCGTGGATTGGCTCGATGGCGCCGCAACTGCGGCCGGAACGCGTGACGATGCGGCCGGTCGGCTCCGGCACCTGCGCGATCGCGCCTTTGTACTGCTGGGCTTTTGGCGCGGTTTCCGCGGCGACGAACTGGTTCGCCTCCAGGTTCAGGATTTGGAGTTGGTGGCCGGCGAAGGCATGACCTGCTTCCTGCCGCACAGCAAGAGCGATCGCCAGCACGCCGGCACCACCTACAAGGTCCCGGCACTGTCGCGCTGGTGCCCGGTGGCTGCCACCATGACCTGGGTCGCGGCAGCCGCCCTCCACGAGGGGCCACTGTTTCGCGCGGTCAACCAGTGGGGCGGGATTGCCGCCGCGCCACTCCACCCCAACAGCCTGGTGCGTCTGCTACGGCGGATCTTCCGTGAGGCGGGGCTGAGCTCCCCCACGACTACAGCGGCCACTCGCTGCGGCGCGGCTTTGCCGGCTGGGCCAACGCCAACGGCTGGGATGTCAAGGCGCTGATGGAGTACGTCGGCTGGCGCGACGTGCAGTCGGCGATGCGCTACCTCGACGGGGCCGATCCGTTCGCCCGCCAGCGCATTGAGGCGAGCCTGCCGCCAGCCACACCACCGCTGCTGGCCCTGGCGGCGCCGGCTCCCGATCCAGTGCCGACCACGGCGGTCGAAGCGACTGTCACCCTGACGCGCTTCAACTCGCGTGTGCGCGGACTGGCCAAAGCGCATCGGCTGATCGAGCAAATCTGCCTGCAACCGCATCAGGCGCAGCGACTCAACACCGACGGCACGCGCTACCGGTTGGCGATCGCGGCCGTTGACGAGGCTGCCTTTGAAGAAACCATCGCAATGCTGCTCGACGAGATGCACCGCATCGCCGACAACCACCAGTGCTTCCTCGCCGTCGCCTTGCGCGATGAAGCGGGCGAGCGCCATTGGGACTAAACCTGAGCATGACGACGCTGCACGAAACCGCCTACCCGCGCCTCAAGCCCGATCCCACCGCCAAAGAGCTCAAGGATATCTACACGCCTACTGCGGTGGAGCTGCAGTGCGTCCGGAACATCGCTACCGGCCCGGCCACACGGCTGGCCCTGCTGCTGCACCTGAAGCTGTTCCAGCGCCTGGGTTATTTCACGACCCTGATCGAGGTGCCCGAACGTATCGTGCAGCATGTCGCTCAGACGCTGGGAATGCGCCGCGTGCCCGCCGACCGGTTGGCGAGCTACGACGCCTCCGGCGCCAAGCACGTGCATCTGGCCCAACTGCGGGCGTTCCTCAACGTCTGTCCGCTCGATGCGGCTGGGCGAGACTGGCTCGGCACCGTGGCTGAAACGGCTGCGCAGACCAAGCACATCGTGCCCGATATCGTGAACGTGATGCTTGAAGAGCTGGTGCATCACCGCTTTGAGTTGCCGGCCTTCAGCACGCTCGGACGCACCGCGATCGCCGCCCGCGAACATGTCCACGAGGCGCACTACCGCCAGATCGCCGATGCGTTGTCACCGACCATGCGGACGCTGATCGATAACCTGCTGCTGACACCACCAGGCAGCCACCACAATGATTGGCACAGGCTCAAGCGCGAGCCCAAACGCCCAACCAACAAGGAAGTGCGCCATTACCTGCGGCACATCCAGCGCCTGCGCATCCTGGCCGAGCAGCTGCCACCGATCGATGTCTCGGTGCCTAAGCTCAAGCAATTCCGGGCGATGGCCCGCGCACTCGATGCCGCCGAGTTGGCCGAACTGGTCCCGATCAAGCGCTATGCGCTGGCCGCGATCTTCATCCGCTCCCATTATCGCAAGACGCTCGACGATGCGGCCGACCTGTTCATCCGCCTGATCCAGAACCTGGAGAACACCGCGCAGCAAAAGCTGATCGCTTATCAGCTCGAACACAGCGACCA